>JAZDLB010000093.1:0-14938 GCA_043802565.1 Candidatus Zixiibacteriota bacterium
GCTGTTTGGTAAAGGTTTCAGATGCACCTACCGGAACACCTATGGATGCAAGTAATGCGATGTTCACTATATCGCCACCGCCACCTGCTCAGCTAACTATTACCTCCCCCAATGGAGGCGAGAACTGGTTTACCGGGAGCTTACATAATATAACCTGGACCTCGCAGGGGATAATCTCAGATGTAAAGCTCGAATATAGTATAGATGGAGGAAACTGGATACTTATTATCAATAGCACCCCGAATGATGGAAACAATTCATGGACAGTTCCGGATACCCCTTCGGAAAGCTGTCTGGTTAAAATTTCCGATGTATCTAATGTCGAAACTTCTGATATAAGCGATGGATTATTTACTATCACCAGGCAGGTTATCTCCGGCTGTAAGATACTTTTTGATATAAGCCATGGATTCGCTAATGTGCCTGAACCTTTAGATACTACTTACTGGTCGCATTTTATCTCTGCCCTTAGAAGTGCCGGGCATGAAGTAGTAACAAACCAGCTTGATTTTAATCTGAACGGGTATAATGTTGTCTTCCTGTCGTTGCCGGGTGAAGATTACTCAGCCTCAGAACTTTCAGCCATTCAGAGTTTTGTGCAGAATGGTGGGGGAGTGGTTATAAGTGCAGAGCATAGCGGTGGATTCGGAACTATATATCTTAATAATGTGGCTAACCTTTTTGGAATAAACTTCAAGAGCAATGTGGTATTAGATGATATACATAATGACCAGAGTAACAATAATTGGCCTATCATCTCTGATTATCTAACCGATCCTACCACCTTAGGGATTAATCAGACTGTTATCTATGCTGGCTCAAGTTTAGAACTTTCCGGTTCAGCTTATCCGGTTGCTTATGCAGATGCAGATGCTTATACTATGCCGCCTTTAAAAGGTGTAGCGCCTACTAATGCACTTTATGCTGGTTCATTTAAAAATGATCCAGGTGGTGATCTGATTGGAACAGATGGACCATCGATCGTAGTTATGGCTGCATCTCTATATGGAAAGGGGAAGGTCTGGGTAGTGGGTGATTTCAATATCTGGGCGGACGATTATGCGGCTCAGAATATCGGGATAGATTATTATGATAACCAAGAGTTAGCCTTAAATGTTTTCGATTGGGCTTGCATACCTACTGAAACTGTTACGGTCTCAATTCCGGTTTCAATCCCGGACACCTGTGTAAAAATAGGCGATTTCATCCTGATACCGGTCAATATCGGGGATGTAACTGGCAAAGGGGTCTATTCTGCAGAGATAAGTTTAACCTATGATAAGGACATTCTACAGGCAACTGATGCCACCCTTATGAGTACAATAGCTGAAGGCTGGACGATGATCTATAATAACAAAGCAGACACTGTTCTGATCGGGATGTACGGCTCTACCCCACTTTCCGGCAGCGGAACTTTGGTCTATGTGGGGTTCAATGTTTTATCTCTGCCAATGGACTCTACCATCATCCATTTTGAAAGGATGAGATTTAATGAGGGGATTCCTCCGGTTGAGACCAAAGATGGGGTGATCAAGCCTTGTGAGGTCTATCAGATTTCCGGGACGGTGAGGTATTGTTTAAATGAAAATCCGATTGACTTAGCCCTGTTAAGGATAACCGGTGGTAAAACTGATTCGGTATTAACCGATGCCAGTGGTGGGTATAGTTTCTTAAATCTTCCAGGAGGATTGGATTACACTGTAAAACCATATAAATGGGGTCATCAAGGAGGTGCTGTAACTGCTTATGATGCCTCTTTGGTTTTGCGGAACGTGGTTCATCTGATACAGCTTTCGCTCTGCCAGGAGATATCCGCAGACGTAACCGGGAACTGTGAGGTTTCAGCTTATGATGCCTCTTATATCTTGAGGTATGTGGTTGGAGAGATAACTCAATTTCCAACAGGGAAAGACTGGAGATTCTTCCCGGCTAATTTTCTGCTGGATAAAGTATTGTGCACTGGTATTCCGGATTCGATTTTCTATCCTGATCTTTCCGCTAATATGTTTAACCAGGATTACGAAGGTATCCTGTATGGAGATGTATCCGGAAACTGGGTTGGTGGCGATGACCTTTTGGCGGTCAGGTCTAATGATTTCGGTTCACTCCCTAAGGTACAGGTAAAAGAGATAGTAGTAAAGCCGGGCGAAGAGTTTGTACTACCAATAGAATTAACTGATTTGTCAGAGACCTATTCAGCCGAATTTAGCTTAAGCTATGATGCTAACTGGTTAGAGGTAAAGAAAGTATCATTATCCGAGCTGACATCAGGGTTTATGTTAGAGGACAGGATAACTTCTAACCAGATAAAGATAGCTTTAGCTGGGGCAAAGCCAGTTTCCGGGAATGGTAATTTAATTGGGATAACCTTCAAGGTTTCGGATAAGGTTAAACCTGGAGAAAGAACAGAGATAAAACTTGTGAATCTGAGGGTAAATGAGAGCCAGGTAATGGAGCTGAATTTGTCCTATGTAGTTTCAGTTGGAGCTTTAGTGCCCAGGGAGTTCTCATTATCCCAGAACCGACCAAATCCATTCAATCCAGTAACCAGTATAGAGTATAGTTTACCTACAAGATCGCATGTAGTTCTGGAGGTATATAACCTCTTAGGACAGAAGGTAACCACACTGGTGAACGAGGAGCAGGAAGCAGGAGCACATCAGGCGATCTGGGATGGAAAGGATAAAGAAGGGAATTCAGTTTCCAGCGGAGTATATTTCTACCGGATGAAATCTAATAGCTTCTCAGAAGTTAAAAAGATGGTATTGATGAAATAGATTTTCGTAGAGACGCATTGCAATACGCCCCTACAGAGAAAATAGGAGAAAGAAAAAAATGGAGAGGAGTAAAATCTTAAAAACTATACTATGGAATTTTTTGAGCCTTCTGCTCTTCTCCGGTCTGGCTTTTGCCAATACAGTATCGGTCTCAATCCCTGATACCACTGGAGCTCCTGGAGATGTAATCAAAGTACCGATCCTGGTAAAAGATATACTCCCTTCTGATACAGTCTGGTCCGCGGATATAATAATATCCTATGATCCTGCAATCGCTCAGGTTGAAACTGTAATCTTTTCGGGTACTTTAGTTAGCGGTTGGTTTTATGAGTTTAAGATTTTCAACGATTCGATTATCATTGCTCTGGCGGGGGCAGATTCTATAAGCGGGAGCGGGACTTTAGCCTACCTAAAGCTTAAAGTCCCCTCCTCCGCTTTACCGGGCGATACTTCTATCCTTCATTTCAGAAAGATGGTGTTCAACGATGGGGCACCCCCGGTTTCATTTAAAGATGGAGTTTTGAGGATTACTCCCACTTCTGTCTCTGAGAATGAGAACTTAAATCTTCCTCAAAATTTTAATCTTGGACAGAACTTCCCGAATCCGTTTAACCCAACCACCACCATTCCCTTCAAGGTTAAGAGTTTGGAGTTTGGAGTGGGGAGACCCACCCACACAACCCTGATTGTTTATAACATCCTGGGGCAGAGGATAAGGTCACTGGTGGATGAGAATTTGAATTCGGGGACATATCAGTTAATCTGGGATGCAAAAAATGATAAAGGGGAGAAGGTGCCCAGCGGAGTTTATTTCTACCGACTGACGAGCGGAGATATTTCGGAAGTCCGGAAGATGGTTTTGTTGCGTTGAGGAATACCAGATAATTTCAAAAAAGCCCTTAATCTGCCAACGGTGGATTGAAGGGCTTTTTTGTTTCTGTTCTTTTGGAGTGCATTAACCGTGTTAATGCTTCTTCCATCAGGTCAGGGGACCTGATGGGCACGCTCAGATCGGGCAAGGTGCCCGACCTACGGTGAATCAACATCCTTATTACCCGTAGTAGGCGGGGCTCCCAGCCCCGCAGACGAGATTGTAGTTGCTCGATTTATCGAGCGATCAGGTAGGGGCAACCCGTCCTATAACGGAGACTACGTCTGGCGTAGCCACCGTAGGAACGGGTCGCCAAGCGAGGCTAATCCGCCTTCAGGCGGACGCACTACGAATTAAAAGACCAAAAACCAGCAAGAATTCTATATTAGCCCTTCATCATTTTACCGCTGTAGCCGATAAATAATATAGTAAAAAAGCCCCCCAAAAAGGAGGCTGAAGATAAATGCTATTTTAGAAGCAACTTGCTCTATGGACGGTATCAGACTACCCAAGCATAAGGAAAAAATAGGTTACCGTGGAAATACCTATGCGGTTGAAACCGAGTATGATCCATTATTGGACCGGGTAGCGGTAAGACTCTTTAAGAATAGGAGGCTGGTCTCCTCCCGGTCGATAAAGATCAGGGAAATTCATCTGGAAAAACCCTCTGACCGGGCTGAGACAGAGAAAATAAAAGAGCAGATCGCTTATTATCATAGAGAAGAGTATGCTCTACTCCTCTCACTTTTCGAGCTTTCCCAGAAGTTAAAAGTCTCAGGTGATGGGCCTTCTCACCATAGTTTAGGGCTGATCTTTTTAGGGCGGGAGCTTTTAGAGGAAGCCAAGGAAGAATTCTTAAGTGCTCTGGTGAAGACCCCCAATTATTCCCTGGTTTACAATCATTTAGGCATAGTCTATCTGAAGTTAGGGATGGTAGATGAGAGCATAAAAAGTTTTCAGTCTGCCCTTAAGATCAACTCTGATTTTGCAGATTATCATTATAATTTAGGGAATGCATTCCTGGAAAAGAAAAATTACTTAGAGGCGGAAAAGGAGTTTAAGGAAGCTTTGAGACTGAATCCAAGATACCAGGAGGTTTACCTTAATTTAGGTTACAGTTGTCTGGAGCGGGGAAGGGAGGATGGGGACATAAGCACAGATACCATTTTGAAAGAAGCTTTAGATAATTTCAAAAGGGCTTATCAATATGGTCTTAATAAAGACCTGCGCATGGAGGAGCTTCTGGAAATAGCTTTCACCTGGGAGGACCTCTCCCGGGTCTATATGCTTTTGAGAAGCCTGCTGACTGAAGGAAGCAGTCTGGATATAAAATCACTCTGTGAGTATTTTAGATTACGTTTCAAATATGACCCAAAAGCGGTGGAGAAAAAAGAGGTGGAGGATTATCTTCTCCAGCTTTCAAGTGAGATAGTCGATGGTAAAAACTACCCGGATTTAAGGTATTGTTTAGCTTTAAGTTATATCTTCTATTCCCGTTATTTTCTTAAGCTGGCAGAAAGACAATTTGAAGATTATGTCCAGTTACCAAAAATAAAAGATTCTGAGGAGAGCAATTTGAAAATTACTCTGGAACTGGAGAAAAAAGTAGAGGAATTTTTAGAGGAGTTTGAAATAAAAGTTTAATATGCAGAACTTAGACCAGATAACACTCAAAGAGAAATTGAAGCCGGGCTCAAACGAGTTAAAGGACCTTTTAGAAAATTATCCGCCCAGCATTATATCTATGCTTGCTCTTAATTTTAACTATGAGGGATTTCCGGAGAAAGGGGTGTCTCTCTTAATTTCAGTTTTAGCCAGAGAGCCGGAAAGGTGGGAATTGTATGATAAGTTAGTACTTTTAGCCATTAAAGCCCAAAGTCCAGCTGGTGCGGAAAAAAAGCTTTTAGAAGCTCAAGCTCTTTTTCCAGATAATTCTCAGATCTGGGGGAGCCTGGGGAAGCTCTATTTTCTGGAGAAAAAGTATTTACAGGCAGAAGAATTTCTGGAAAAGAGTATAAAGCTTAAACCGGAAGAGGGGATCAACCATCTTTTTTTAGCCCTGAGCAGATTAGCTCTTTTTTCCGAGGAAGATAGAATAGATTCTTCCGAGTTTCCAGAGTTTATAAAAATAATGAAAGAGGTTCAGCTATTTAAAGAATTAAATCCAGAGATGATAGAGGATGCCCTTCTCAAAGGGGAAGAGCTTCTGAGGCAGGGTAATCATTCTGAAGCTTTTAAATATTTAGAAAGAAGCTTGAAGGGCTATCTGGATAAAGAGATGGAGTTTTCCAGATTTCACAAGCTCTTCTCTTCTTTTCAGCTCGAGCCTGGTGGATCCAGTTTAGAGGAGCTTAAAGAGTATATCTATGAGCTGGAAAAAAAATTAAAGATTTCCTTACCCTCAGTTGAGATGTTAAACCGTCTGGGCTGTGCTTATCTACTTTTCTTTTTAAGTCTGATTAAATCTGGCGAGGAGCAGTTAGAAAAGGCATTGAATTTAGATCCGGAATTTGAGGCGGCTTCAAAAGCGTTAGGGTTTTTGAAAAGTAAAAAAAAGGATATAGCAACTCTTTTCGATTCTCTGAAGTTTTAGGGAGGAAATAATTTGACGGACCAGCTCAGGAAGGATATTTTTTATTCTAAAAATCAATCCGTAGATCCTATTTTCTACCAGAGAGTAATACCTCTGGGAATCTGGGTTTTGTTTGGCACGATTTTGCTAATCTTAGCCTTTTTCTCTTCAAATCCCTATATTAGATTTTCTGGGTTGGGAGTGGTTTTAGCTGGTTGTCTTTACCTTTTTTTCTTCAGGGTTTTGATCTTAGAGAATAAATTCAAAAAGTTTCAACTGGAAAATCTTAAGCGCTTCTCACTTTTTGAACGATTAGAAGAAGTAACCTCTTCCTTCATAGATAAAAAGAACAAAGAGAAGTTCACTTCTTTTTTATTGGATTTTTTCAGTCATCTTCTTTATACTAAAACTTTTCTTCTTTTCTTGAGAGACGAGAATAGTTATAAGTTATTTGAACTAACCCCTAAAAACGCTGAGATTAAAAAGAAAACCATAAAAATAGATGAACCATTAATATCCTTTCTCAAAAGACAATCGGATGCTCTGATTTTCGATCTGGGGGAGGAAAAAGTAGTAAAGGAACATGATAACCTGTGTTTACTATCAGGGCTTAAAGGGGTCGAGCTTAAGTCGGCACTTCCTCTTAAAGCAGGAGATGAACTGATCGGCTTCGTGTTATTTTCCTCAGACCGGCTTGGATCCACAGAATCTAGATTCGGACTTGCGGATGAAGAGCAAAGGCTTTTAAATCTGGTGGCAGGAAGGCTTCTGTGGCTGGAAGGGATTAGAGGATTGAAACATAAGCTCCAGAGGAAAAGGAAAGAATATCTTGATAAATTAAGCCAGGGAAAGATCTCAGATTCCCTGGTTGAGGCCGGGGTCAAGAGAAAAATCTTCGATCTACATTCCCTTTTTCAAGCGGCTAATCAACTCTATCTGTCCCTGGATCAGAATCGGCTATTTTTCAACTTCACCCAGACTTTGCAGCGACAGCTTAGCGCCAGGTCGGTTTTGATTTTCCTGCCCGAGGAAAAGGGGGAGGGTTTGAAGGCAAAATATTCCAAGGGGGTTGATTTTCTCCAGTATGCGGAGTTGCGCTTAGAAGAAGAGGATCCCTTGTATGGAAAGTTTAAAGGAGAACAAACCACTTTTTATCTTTACCAGTTAATAGAAGAATTCCAGGGGAACGAGCTTTTAGCCCGGACCATTAGTCAAGGGTTTCAGGTCTGTTTCCCTCTGAATCTTTTAGATAACCAGTTAGGCCTGGTTTTCTTGAGTGGAAGAAGTGAGGGGATCAGATATAAAGAAGAGGACTTTTTAATTTTAAGCTTTTTGAGCAATGTCCTTAACGTTAGCCTGAAGAATATCAACCAGTATAAAAAGTTAGAGGAGCTTTCTTATACCGATAGCCTAAGTGGCTTATACAACTATCGTTATTTCTGCAAACGTCTGAACGAAGAGATCTTCAGGGCTAAACGTTACCAGAGGAAATTAGCCCTGGTGATCTTCGATATCGATGAATTCAAAATCTATAACGATTCCTTTGGCCATCAGTCTGGAGACCAGATCATAAGACAGTTAGGGGAGCTGATTGTGAAGGTGGTCAGATCCATCGATGTGGTCTGTCGCTATGGCGGGGATGAGTTCTGCGTGATCATGCCAGAGACCGATCAGGAAGAATGTCGTAAGTTCATAGAGAGATTGAGAAAACATATCCTGCATCATTCCTTTAAAAATGAATTCCTGCAGTTAGAACACCACCTGACCTTAAGCGCTGGCGCGGCCATCTATCCTCAACATGCCCGAACCTCTGAAAGGCTTATCTATTGCGCGGATATGGTTCTGCTTAAGGCTAAAAGCTCAGGGAAGAATAAAGCATTTATGTATGACGGTGAGGATGTGAACTTAAAAAGTACAGTTCCGTTTTAGCCTGGAGGTATCGAAGGCATCTTTAATTTTCCCTTTACATCCCTATAATTTTCCGTATATTATTTCGAAACTTTTGGATAGAAAGAAAAAACAGGAGAGGGTTATGTTTTATAGAAGAAAATACAAAATTAAGATGATTTTCCTGCTGGGTCTTTTCCTGAGTATAGGGGTTCTATCTTTTTCTCAGGAATACGAGATCGGACCTGAGGATCTTTTGAACATAAGTTTCTGGCAACAGCCGGATTTGAATAGCGTGGTTAAGGTCAGGCAGGATGGTAAAATCTCCCTTCCGGTTATCGGTGAGATAATAGCAGCCGGGTTAACCCCAGCCGAGCTTTCCAAAAAAGTAGTTGAGAAAATTTCCTTCTACAATAAAAGTATCTCCCAGGCTACGGTGGTGATAACGGAATATAACAGTCAGAAAGTCTTTGTTCAGGGACAGGTAAATCGTCCAGGCAAATACAGTTTTGAATCGATTCCAAATCTATGGGAGGTAATTAGAGAGGCTGGAGGTCCGGCTGAGGGTGCGGATCTAAGCGCGGTGAAGATTATTCGTGGAGGGGAAGAATCAGGCAAGATTTTGAGGGTAAACTTAGCGGAGATGCTGAAAAAGGGTGATTTTTCCAAACTGCCCAAGCTGAAAGTCGGGGATACGATAGAGATACCCAGGTCGATTTTGAGCTTTGGAGTTGAAGGAGTAGCTCCGAGCTACACCGGTAGAAATATCTACTACATTTATGGACAGGTCCAAAGGCCTGGCGTTTTTCCCCTAGAGTCCGAGATAGACCTATTAGATGCTATTGTCTTAGCTGGAGGTCCTACCCAGAATGCTGATTTGAAAAAGGTTAAGGTTTTGATCAAAGGGTCGGTTTACTCCAGTGTGGTTGAGGTCAACCTGGATAACTTTGGTTCCAAAGGTAAGCCCTCTCGCCTGCAGATTCATCCAGAGGACACTATAATACTACCAGATAGGAGAGGCGGATTTTTAGCCAGGATCTGGAATTTTGGTCGGGAGATTATTCCCCTGTCCACAGCTATAATCAGCCTTTATCTTTTAGTGGATAGGCTTGAACAGTAAGGATGAAAAGATCAGATGAGCTCAATTCAAGAAAAAGGGTTTGACCCGAGGGAATACTGGAAACTATTGCTCAGGAAAAGATGGTTACTTATCATTCCCTTTTTTACCGTTACCCTGGTCAGTTTCTCAGGTAGCTTCCTTCTTCCCCGTCAATACAAGTCCTCCACCACAGTGCTGATCAGCGAGAGTCGACTTCTATCCAGACCTTTAGAGAATTTAGTTCCCGGGGTAACCCCGGGCCGCAGTTCTCAAGATGAAAGAGGACAGAGGTTAGCCACTATAACCAACCAGATAATCTCTACTGGTTTCTTGAAAAGGTTAATCTATAACCTGAACTTGAACCAGAATCCCCAGGCGACAGGTGAAGCCCGAAGGGTTAAATCAAAATTCCCAGAGATAAGCGAAGAGGAATTAGTTGAGAAGATTGTGATCGAGGATTTAAGGAAAAAAATCAGCGTTGGTTTCAAGGGTGAGAACTTAGTGGAGATAACGGTCTATTCAGATAAGCCTAAGTTGGCGGCAGATATGGCTAAGAATCTGGCACAGATTTTCATAGATGAAAGCTTAAGATATGAGCTTTTGGGAGTCAGGGGTGCTTTAGATTTTTCGGATGAGCAATTAGCTATCTATAAGAAGAGATTAGAGGAGGCGGAGAACCGACTGAGGGAATACAAAGAGAAAACTTTGAAAAGTAATGTCGATCAGGATATTGCCTCAGATCCTAATGTGGGGACTATTATATCAGTCATCGATGCCACAAAATTGGAGATTAAAGAACTTGAGGACCAGAACAATTTTCTGAAAGATAGCCTAACCAGGCTGAAGACTTCGAATTTGAGCTTGCCGGTCTCTGATAAACTGAAGAATTTAAAGGGCCAACTCTTTTCCTCAATGAATGAGTATGTTCCTCTTTTAACTAAATATTCCTGGAGAGATGCCAAGGTCCTTACTCTTACTGAGAAGACCAAAACATATCTGGACCAGATAGAAGAGGAGGTCAAAGCTATTTCTCAATCTCAGAAGGGGAAACTGAGCGCTGAGGTATTAACCCTTTTAGAAAGTTATACTATCAACGATATCAATCTGAGTTTCTTAAGAGAAAAGCTCAGGGTCTTGAATTTAGCAGTGGAAAGGATAAAGGAGAGAATTGCTCGTACCCCTTATCAGGAGCAGACCTTAAGAAATTTGCAACAGGAGGTAGAGTCTTATAGAGGGATCTATGAGATGTTCGTCTCTCAATCACAGGGTTCCCAGATATCCCAGCAGGTTCAGCAAGCAGAAGCACAGAACAGATTCAGGGTTATAGAGCCAGCCAGTATCCCTCTTAGTCCAGTTAAGCCCAATCGGGTTAAAATCACATTGTTAGGTTGTCTTTTAGGTTTGGCCCTAGGCGGTGGTAGTGTCATCTTGTCTGAGTTCTTTGACACTTCCTTCAAGAAGGTTGAAGAGGTAGAGGAATATTTAGACTTAAAGGTTTTAGGTACAGTTCCCCGGATAGAGCATCTGGAAAAATTAAATATGAACAAGAGGAGAACTTTAAGATAGAGGTTTATTTACCGGTCATGAAAAGTAAAAGAAAGCACGCTGGAAATATTCTGGACTTTTATGAGAGGGACTCTCCAATCTCCACAGAGTTCAGGAGGATATATTCGAATCTGAAATATTATACCAAAGGAGAGGAGTTAAAAACTATCCTTATCACCAGCCCGGCACTGGGCGAAGGGAAAAGCACTTTAGCAAGCTTTTTAGCCATCGAAGTTTCACACCGTCATCATAAGAAAGTTATACTTATAGATTGTGATCTGAGAAGACCGAATATTCATAACCTTTTTGCCTTAGATCAGGGGAAGGGTCTTTCTGAGCTTTTACAGGGGGAGATTAATTTTCAGGATTGTTTGCATTCGACATCTTTAGAGAATTTAAAGATTATGACCGGCGGTCAGGAAACCCAGAATTCATCAGAGCTTTTAGATACTCCTTATTTTAGAGAAGTGATAGCAGAGGCAAAGCTTTTTTCGGATCTGGTTATTGTTGACTGTGCTCCGGTCATCCCGGTAAGCGATCCTCTGATCATAGGACCTCTAATGGATGGGGCGATTTTAGTGTTAAAAGCCGGGTTCACCCAGAGGGAGGTGGGGAAAAGAGCAGTTGAGATTTTGAGGAAGGCACAGGTAAGATTACTCGGAGTACTGATGAATAATATGAAGGAGATTTTGCCCTATTATTACAGTTATAAATATTATGGATATGAATATGGTCATCCCAAGAAAAGAAAGTAATTTTTTTTATCGGTATGAAGGTAAAAAATATTCTGAGCATAGATGTAGAGGAATGGTTTCAGGTGGAAAACCTCAAAGAGGCGATCCCCTCTCAGGGATGGACCTATTGTGAGAAGAGGTTACCTTTCAACCTCTCTGAGATTTTAACTCTTTTAGGGGAAAGGAAAGTTAAAGCTACTTTTTTTGTTCTGGGCTGGATCGCAGAACGTTATCCAGAGATGATAACGAGGATTCATGCTGACGGGCATGAGATAGGTTCCCATGGCTATTCACACAAGCTGGTCTTCACCCAGACCGAAAAGGAATTCAGAGAAGATGTTAAAAAATCGTTAGAGATCATAGAGAAGCTTATTGGAGAACCGGTCTGGGGATATAGAGCCCCTTCCTTTTCGATTAACCAGAGTTGCTTCTGGGCTTTTGAGGTTCTATCTGAGCTGGGGATCAGATACGATTCCAGCATCTTTCCGATAAGACATCCTCAGTATGGCATACCCTCAGCTCCTCGCTTCCCTTTTGACCTGGAACTTAAAAACGGGAAGAAGTTAAAAGTATTCCCCTTATCCACGGTCAGGCTTTTAGGTATAAACCTTCCAGTAGCAGGTGGAGCTTATTTACGAATCTTCCCTTACTGGTATAACAAATGGGGGATAAGACGCTTGAACTCAGAAGGTAGGGGTGCAGTAGTCTATTTTCATCCCTGGGAAATAGACCCGGATCAGCCCAGAGAAAATATCAGCTACTTTAAAAGGTTCAGGCATTATACTAATCTGGATTTGATGAAGGAAAAGATAAAAAAACTACTTAAAGATTTTGAATTCACCTCTTTCTCCCTTTCAGGAGCCTTAGATGATTAGAGCCTTAATCATCTCTATGCGACCTCACCAATGGGTGAAAAACTCTGTGCTCTTTGCCGGGCTGGTTTTCTCTTTCAATCTTTTTCAACTAAATTTTTTATTGAAGACCTTAATTGCTTTTATTCTCTTCTGTTTTTTAACCAGCGGGCTCTATATCCTTAATGATATCATAGACCTGAGAAGCGATAGGGCTCACCCTCTGAAAAGCAAAAGGCCTATTGCCTCAGGGATACTTAAACCCTCCTTAGCCCTATTTTTCTCTATCCTGTTTATTATTTTATCTCTTATTTTTTCATTTTATTTAAACCAGATTTTTGGACTGGTCTGCATCTCCTATCTTTTTTTGAATCTTTTTTACTCCAAATACTTAAAAAATATGGTAATCTTAGATGTTATGGCTATTTCTTTGGGCTTTGTGCTCAGAGCGGTGGCTGGAGCAGTGGTAATCAATGTGGAGATCTCCTCCTGGCTGATCGTCTGTACTACCCTTTTAGCTCTGTTTTTAGGTTTTGGTAAAAGAAGGCATGAGATAGTTCTTCTGGAGAATAAAGCAGAGGAGCACAGGAAAAGCTTAGCTGAGTATAGCCCCTATTTCTTAGACCAGCTCATCTCCGTGGTGACTGCATCCACAGTTGTGGCTTATGCTTTCTATACCCTTTCTCCGGAAGTAGAGGCAAAGTTAGGCACGACTCATATGGCTTTGACTATCCCGTTTGTGCTCTACGGGGTTTTCAGATACCTTTACTTAATTCATCAGAAAGAAAAAGGGGGAAGCCCTACCTGGGTTCTTCTTACGGATAAACCTTTAATAATCGATATTCTGCTCTGGTTTTTTTCGGTGATTTTAATCGTATATTTATAAGAAGCAAGGAGAAATTATGCCCGGCTCAAAAGTAGCGGTATTAAAGACCAGTGTGGGAAATATCTTGGATGATTACCAAAAGCTTCTGCATCTATTAGATTACCAGAAAGGTTTCTCCCCGGAAAAAGATAGTTTAATCAAGCTCAATTTGTCCTGGACTAAATATTTTCCTGCCTGTTCAACCCAGCCCTGGCAATTAGAAGGGGTGGTCAAGACTTTAATTGAAGACGGGTTCAAAAAGGAAAGACTTTTTCCAGTAGAAAATAAAACCGTGGTGACAAACCCACTTGAAGGGGCGAAAAATAACCGCTGGCTTCCGGTTCTGGAAAAATACGGGCTAAAGTTTATCCCTTTACCAGAGGTTGAATGGGTGAAGTATGAATTCAAAGAGAAGCTTTTGAGATTAAACCAGATTTTTCCAGAAGGGATAGAGATACCCAAACTTTATATAGGAAAACAAATCATTCATCTTCCGACCGTAAAGACGCACGGTCATTCGATAACCACCGGAGCAGTTAAAAATGCTTTTGGCGGGCTTCTAAAAGAGGTCAGGCATTATGCGCATAAATATATCCACGAGGTTTTGGTGGATTTGATGATTATGCAAAAAGAACTTCATCCGGGTATTTTAGCAGTAATGGATGGGACAGTATGCGGGGATGGAGCAGGACCCAGGACGATGCATCCGGTGGTAAAAAATTATATTTTAGCCTCAAATGATTCTGTGGCTTTAGATGCAGTTGCCGCCAGAATGATGGGATTTGACCCCCTTAAGATACCCTATATAAAGCTCTCTTGGGAAAAAGGATTGGGAACAGGTGATCCAAAAGAGATTGAGATAGTTGGTGAAGATATCTCTTCAGTTAATTTTGGATTCAGGACTAAGAAAAGTTTTGTTATCTGGGGGGATCAGATGTTAAGATTAGGACCTCTGAAATTTCTGGAAAAGGTTGCTTTAAAATCACCTTTAGTTTTCTGGGCTCCTTTAGCTTCCAATCTCTATCATGATTACTTCTGGTATCCCCTGATCGGTAGAGCCAGGATCAACCAGTTTAAGAGGACCGAATGGGGAAAGTTGTTTGAAAGGTATTGAGATATACCATTAGGTAAAGATTAAAACTCGCTCCCTCAGATTTTATCTTCAATTAGGTCAAAAAAGGAACGGATGATAGAAGATAAAAAAGTATTAGTGGCAATCCTTAATAACCGAAGAGATTTTAAGATTGCCAGGGATGAGCACTGGTACAGGATACCGGTTAAAACTGCACCCCGGAGATGGAAGGCGGACTATTTAGCATTTTATCAAACCAAGGTTTTTGAGAAAGAGAAATGGGCTATAAATTATTATACTGAAATTAAGGGGTTCGAGAAATCAAAAAGGATTGAGCTTCTGCCTGAGGAAAAAAATCATCCCAGAGCTTTAGAGGACTATTATAAGATCATACTTGGTGAGTTGACCCCTTTAGCCAAACCGGTTATAAGCCAGAAGTGGCGCAGAATTATCTTTATCTCTACCAGCTTAAACCGGTTGAAAAAAGCTCAGGAAATTAATGATCTTTTTATGGAAAGCCCTTTAGAGGAAAAATTCTGGTATGAGATGAAGAAAAATAAAATCGAGGCGGAAAGGCAATATCTTATCGGAGAAGGGAAAATAAAATACTGTCTGGATTTCGCTATCTTCTGTCAAAAGGGGAAAATGGATGTGGAGTGTAATGG
>JAZDLB010000094.1:0-4191 GCA_043802565.1 Candidatus Zixiibacteriota bacterium
GAAGAATTTGAGCAGAAGAAAAAAGACCTTACAGGGATATAATATTCAAAACTGGAGGGAAAAATGTCTAAGAAAGTAATAATCTATTCCTCACCAACCTGAGTGGACTGCGAGGCGGCGAAAAGGTTCTTTTCGGAGCAAAAGATAGATTTTGAAGATAAAAATGTGGAAGATTACTGGAACAGAGAGGAGTTGGTTCAAAAATATGGGCAATTGCTCACTCCGACTATAATCATAGACAATGAAAAGATTTTAGGATTCGGGATAAACAGAGAAAAAATTGTAAAATTATTAAAACTGAAAAGTAAATAACTCCTTGTTTGCTCGGATAAGGTAGAAATACGAGATCGTAGCGCGACCCTTTTCCTAATAACGGAGACTACGTCTGGCGCCCTATCCTACGGATCTGTAGGACGAGCAGGCTGGCTCGTAGCCAACGTAGGATAGGGTTGCTACTATTATTTATTAATTAAAGAGCAGAGTAACCTTTTTCGTATTTATATATAAACAAATCGAGTTATCTTAAATAGTGAGAAAAAAATGCCCATAGATCCAGTGTGCGGGATGGAAGTTGAAGAAAAGGAAGCCGCTGGTAGCTCAACTTATAAGGGTGTGGTTTATTATTTCTGTTCACTGCGCTGTAAAGAGGAATTTGATAAAGACCCGGAGAAATATCTTAAGGAAAAACCTAAGAAAACTATAACGGACAGGAGTACAACTCCTGTCCGAGCAGAGGAAACTCTTGAAATTAAATATTCACCAAAATCAGGAAAAAAAGAAAGGATCGACCTTCCCATCTCTGGAATGACCTGTGCTTCCTGTGCTCAGACTATTCAAAAGGGGTTATTAAAACTTCAGGGAGTAGATAAAGCCTCAGTCAATTTAGCCACTTCAAAAGCAACCATTTTCTATGACCCACAAAAAATCGGGTTGGATGGTTTTATTCGTTCCATCCGAAAAAGCGGATATGATGTTGGCACAGTCTCAGTTGAAATTCCCATTCAGGGTATGGAATGTGCCTCCTGTGTGCAGAAGATTGAGAGAGCTCTGCTTGAGAAAAAAAGTATAACTAAAGCCGTGGTAAATTTAGCCATAGAGAAGGCAAGAGTAGAGTATATCCCTTCAGAAACGAATTTATCTGAAATCAAAAAAATAATCGAGTCAACCGGCTATAAGGTCTTGGAAATGGCTGAAGGTGAAGTTGAGGATGTAGAAAGGATAATCCGCGAAAAAGAATACAAAAAACTAAAAAAGAAATTTTTCTTTAGCTTAATACTAAGCATAATAGTTTTAATTGGCAGCTTAGAGTGGATTCCTGGAATTCCCAGAATCTTGACTAATTATTATCTTCTCTGGTTATTGGCTACTCCGGTTCAGCTCTGGGCAGGATGGCAGTTTTATCGAGGCGCCTGGGGTGCATTCAGACACAAAAGTGCAGATATGAATACCCTGATTGCAGTGGGAACTTCAGCTGCCTATTTATACAGTTTAACAGCAACCATTTTCCCATCTTTCTTCAAATCTGGAGGAATTGAACCAGAGGTCTATTTCGATACTTCAGCCGTGATAATAACTCTTATACTCTTAGGCAGATTGCTTGAAGCTAGAGCTAAAGGGCAAACCTCTGAAGCTATAAAAAAATTGATCGGCTTACGACCGAAAACTGCCAGGGTAATAAGGGATGGTAAAGAGCTGGATATTTCAGTGGAGGAGGTTTTAGTTGGCGATTTAGTTATTGTTCGTCCCGGGGAGAAAATCCCGGTGGACGGTATAGTCAAAGAAGGAAAATCTTTTGTGGACGAATCGATGATTACCGGTGAAAGTATTCCAGTGGAGAAGAAAGCCGGGGATGAGGTAATCGGAGCAACGATGAATAAGAGCGGAAGTTTCAAATTCGAAACCACCAAGGTTGGAAAGGATACGGCCTTGGCTCAGATCATCAGATTGGTGCAGGAAGCTCAAGGGAGCAAAGCACCAATTCAAAGGTTAGCCGATATAATTGCCGGATATTTTGTGCCAGTGGTGATTTCCATAGCCATTTTAACTTTTATCTTATGGTTTATTTTTGGTCCCAGCCCGGCTCTAACTTTTGCCCTTTTAAATTTCGTAGCAGTGTTGATCATTGCCTGTCCCTGTGCTCTTGGGCTTGCCACACCCACTGCAATTATGGTAGGCACAGGCAAAGGAGCGGAGAAGGGAATTTTGATAAAGGGAGGAGAGACTCTGGAAACTGCCCACAAGATAAACTCAATTATCTTCGATAAGACCGGGACTTTGACCAGAGGTGAGCCAGAGGTTACGGATATAATTCTGTTCGATAAGTTATCTTCAGAAGATATTTTATTCTATGCTGGAAGCGCAGAGAAAAATTCCGAACATCCCTTAGGCGAGGCGATAGTCAAAAAAGCTATTCACGAGAATATCGAACTTAAAGAGCCTGGGGAATTTAAGGCTATATCCGGTTTTGGTATAGAGGCGAAAATAGATAACAAAAAAATACTCTTAGGCAATCAAAAACTTTTTGAAGAAAATAAACTTGAGATAAAAGATTTAATCCCCAGAGGTGAAGAATTAGCTCAGGATGGGAAAACTCCGATTTATCTTTCCATAGATGGAAAAATATCAGCAATCATTGCAGTTGCAGATACTTTGAAAGAGAATTCAAGAGAATCAGTAGAAGAACTTCACAGATTAGGTTTGGAAGTGATTATGCTGACCGGGGATAACCGCAGGACTGCTCAGGCAATTGCAAAGAAAGCAGGAATTGACAGAGTCATTTCAGAAGTTCTCCCAGAGGATAAGGTCGATGCAGTTAGGAAATTGCAGGAGGAAGGTAAAATTGTGGCAATGGTGGGTGATGGGATAAATGATGCTCCAGCTTTAGCTCAGGCAGATATTGGAATGGCCATAGGCACAGGAACAGATGTGGCAATGGAGGCTTCAGATATTACCCTGATAAAAGGAGACCTTTCCGGAGTGGTTACCGCAATTAAGTTGAGCAAAAGAACCATAAAGATAATCAAGCAGAACCTTTTCTGGGCTTTTATCTATAATGTTTTAGGGATTCCAATCGCCGCAGGTCTGTTTTATCCTTTCTTCGGAATCCTGCTTAACCCTATGATTGCTTCTGCGGCAATGGCTTTCAGCTCAGTCTCAGTGGTCTCAAATTCCTTGAGGTTAAGAAGATTTTAGATTTTCGTAGTGCGCGTCCGCCTTTGGCGGATCAGCCTCGCCAAGCGACCCTAAAAGGGTCGCACTACGATCAGAGAATAGCACCCTATTGAGAAAAAGGATGCAATAAAGGGTGTCATCCCCAATCTTGATTGGGGATGTTCCTTACGGACATTATCGTGGTAAAGAAGGGGATTCCTGTGAGGATAGATTTTTAACGGGATGAGACTGCATCTGCTTGGGCAGGAGTTATACTCCTGCCTGAAAAAAAAGGGATAGGATTGTAACTCCTATCCCAGCATATAATATTTTGGTAGGGGCACGGCGCGCCGTGCCCCTACAATTTCACGCAGTCTTGAGTTCAGAGGTACAATGTGGACAACGTATGGCTTTGATCGGGACAGCTGATAAACAATAGGGACACTCTTTGGTCGTGGGAACAGCCGGTGCTGGTTCTGGCTCTCGTCTCAATTTGTTTACCTGCCGGACTAATAAGAAGATGGCAAAAGCAACGATTACAAAATCGATTATGGTGTTTAAAAATAAACCGTAATTTATAGTGGCAGCACCTGCGGCTTTTGCCTGTGATAGTGAGGCATAGTGCTGACCGGAAAGATTGATATAAAGATTAGTGAAATCTAACCTACCGAGGAGTAGTCCGATAGGTGGCATTATAACATCACCTACCAGCGAGGAGACGATCTTGCCAAATGCCGCACCAATGATAATCCCAATGGCCATATCCAGCACATTCCCTTTCATGGCAAATTCTTTGAATTCTTTTAACATGAAAATTCCTCCTTAAATAATAGTTTACTCAGATAGCCAGTTGCTTAAATGTTTGTGTTCGAAATCCTACCTTAAGGATATTGTCAAACACGCTGTTTACCACCATCATTTCTGGCGATGCAATTCAGTCTTATTGGAAAATGCTTTCGTGTCTTCAGCATACTTCAGAACAAACTTCTGGAGATCTTTAGTAGGTGCTGTTAATATAATGGTTTGATCCAGCCATTCGTG
>JAZDLB010000095.1:0-4596 GCA_043802565.1 Candidatus Zixiibacteriota bacterium
GAGCTATCCGGGGGGAACTCTTCCATATGGGAAAAGTAATAATCATTGACTTCCTCATCCGAAGGGACTGAAGGTTTTAAGGTCCTGCCGGCCAAAACTCTCCTTTCAGCCTCTTTGAACCTGAACTTGTTCATCTCCTCGCTATATTCAGGTAGTTTTTCATAACCTCCTCTTTTCCCTTCGAGGACCAGAATGTTATAAAGAGAACTGTAATCCCGGAGGAGTTTCTTTTTATCCTCCAGCTCTAAGGTGTCCTTTTTCAAATAAGCTCTATATGGCTCCAGATCACCTTTGTATTTTGAGAACTTCACAGTATCCTGGTTATCGATTATCAAAATCCAGGGATCCCCTGCAACTGAATCAGGGTTTTGATTTAAAACTTCTTCATTGTAAAGATAGTTGGTTCGACTCTTTAAACTATCCAGATACTCGCCAACTCTTTTCTTTTGCTTCTCTTTGCTTAGCGTGAACTTTATGCGGTTCTTCAGATCGTCATTATACTCCATAAGCTCCCCGGGGAGCTTATCAGTATATTTCAAGATATGATAACCATATTTGGTCTTGAAAGGCTTGGAGACCTCCCCTGGCGGTAGAGTAGAAATTTGTTCTTCAAATTCTTTAAGCATCATTCCTTTGGGAAGAAAACCCAATTCGCCACCCTTTTCTCTGGTCTTCTCCTCATCTGAAAATTGCTTTGCCAGAGTTGAAAAATCTTCACCTGCTATAACCCGGTTGTAGATCGATTCGATCTTTTCCAAAGCTTTTTTCTCAGCTTCTTTTTCCTGTTCTGGATCATCCTTCTGCAAAGTATCTTTCTTTATCTCGACCAATATATGGCTAATCTTATACTGTTCCGGTTTATTGAAGAGTTCACCCTTATTCTTCTCGTAAAAAGCGGTTATCTCACTATCCTGAACCTCTACTTTTTCCACAACCTCCTTTTTATACATCAGCTCTACCAGGTAATCCAGGGAATGTTTTTCTTCCTTCTTTATCCACTCCTCATCCTGAGTCAAATCCATATTCTTTGCTTTTTGCTCCACTAATTTATCGGTGATAAGTAGATCTAAGGCTTCCCTTTTGGTCTTTTGCTCCTCCTCTTTGTTATCCTTGGTGACAAAATCCATAGACTCTAACTTCTTTTTAAAATCCTCCTTGGTTATAACCTCCCCATTTACCTTAGCCACAGCATCCTTATCTTTAGAACCAGCATTGGAATTTGTAGTCTGGCTTAAAGAAAATAGCCCCAGGATAAGAAGTTGAAAAAGAAGTTTGGGTTTAAACATATACTCTCCTTTTTTATTTAGAGTTTAACCTTTAAAGAGACTCGATAACTGTTGTCTAATTCTTTATGGCTCAAAAATGCTAAATCCACCTCAAATTTTTTAAAACTTAGGCCTCCTCCTGCGGAGAAATTTCCCCGATCAAACCCCAGCCGGGCTGATACTCTTTCTAAATAGACCACCTCCCAGCCATAATGCATGTCTGCGGATATATCCCCCTGCCAGTACTGGGCAGAATATCTTCTCCCCTCAAAATTTAATTCCGCCTCAGTAGTGAATAGAAAAGAAAAGTTTTTAATATCTTTTTTCAAACCAAATCCGGTCCTTAAAGATGGGGAGATGGTCTCTTTGGTGCCGTTATCATAAGATAAGAGAGTGGAGACTGCATCTTTAAAATTAGCTCCTAAACTGAGGTAGCTGGTCGGAGAATAAAGCAATCCTAAATCAATTCCCAGGCCCAAAGCGGAATAGTCAACTAAATGACGATAGATGAGCTTGGCATTCCCCCCAAAGGAGAGCTTGGGATTTGTTTCTTTGGCAAAGGAGAAGGTTAAAAGGTAATCTGCATGTCCTGCTTCTTTTTTAACATAGGGTCGATTAGTACTGCTGATTTGACTATCTGGATAAGGAAGGGCGGTTACCTTTATATCCCCACCTCCCAGTCGCATCAGGCTAACTCCAAGAGTGTAGTTTTGAAAGCGATCGTGTAAAGGTAAAGCCCAGCTTATGAAGTCGTGATTTAAAAGGGAGCCAAAGGTTTCCGCATGCATAAAAACGAGTTCCTGAGAAGATATTTGAGAAAGCCCAGCCGGGTTCCAGTAAGTAGCAGTAGCATCATCTGCAATAGCCACGAAAGCACCACCCATCCCTAAGGCTCTCCCGCCAACCCCAAGGTTCAGGAACTCCCCGGCATATTTAGCCCCCTTGGCTTGATTATAAATTAGGAATAAAACTAAGATTAAAAAAAGGTATCTTCTTATCATAACTCTACTAATAATAACTCCAGAAACGGCCAATGTCAATAAATTTCATACATTTGTAGGGGCACGGCGTGCCGTGCCCCTACTATATTTTCCTGATGGTAGAGAAGTATTGCCATACGTCTCTAAACCTGAATCTTTAGAAAAGCTCGATAAGAAAATCCTGTTTTTACTTTTTACGTAGGGCCTCCGCCTCTGGCGGACAGCCTTGCATTTTTTCGATCATTTCTTTTCCCAGTACTTATCCGCCTCTTTTTCCATTTTCTTAAGTCTGGTATAATAATCCGGGAATTCATTTAAGTGAGCCAGAGCGATTTTCCCGGTAAGTATCGGATGATCATTGGTAACATTCGTATGGGTGTCAACTAATCCATGTTCCAATTCCACATCCAGCCCCATCCTGAACTGCTCCACATCAAACTTAATCCAATCGATCCCCAGGACTTTGCCAATTCTTTTTGCTTCTATGGCAGAAAATTTTTTCCTCTTCTTCATTTCATCTCCCTTTTAAAATTTCCTTTAGAGGTAGGGACATCCGCCGTTGGCGGACCCTCCCCCTACTTTAACAAAAATCCTTTTTATTTCTTATCTTTGTTTAGCTGTTCCTTTTTTTTAAGATATTCCTCAAAACTTAACGTCTTATACCAGTTGCCTGCGATATAGGAAAGGATATCGGCGAAATTCTTAGCATCCCTGTATCCTATCAGAGGAGAGATTTTTTCCGCATTTGGTTCCAAAAACCAGATGGTGGGAAATCCTCTTACCCCGAACCTGGAGGTAAGCTCCTTCTCCGTAATATTAGCTTTATCAACCAGGATAGAATTCTTGGACTCTCCATTCACCATAACCGAGACGAAGTTTTTAGCTAAAATTTTCTTTGTCTCTTCATCCTTATAAGTGGAGTTGTTCATCTTCTTACAATATCCGCACCAGTCAGTATAGAAGAAGACCATTATCTTTTTCTTCTCTTTTCCCGCCTGCTTTAAACCCTGGTCATATTTAAGCCAGTTGATAATTGAAGGATTAACCTTGCTGGGGGCAGGTTTTTGAGCAGATACATTGAGACTGAACAGGAAGAGAACCAGGGTTGTGATAGGAACAGCCTTTTTTACATTCTTCGACATGAGCTCTCCTCAATCAGAAAGTTCAAGAGTTATAATTTTTACGCTGTATGGAAATCCAGTGTTTGCTAAAGAACTCCCATAAGTAAAAAGTATCTTGTAGGGGCGGGGTTTCCCCGCCCCTGTCCAGGGCGAAGAGACCTCGCCCCTACCTTTATTACACTGAATCCCGCAAAGGCGGGACCGTACCCCTACACTGACTACCAAAAAAATACTATCGAAGCTTTTTTCAGGCAGTACTCCACCTCAGGCGAATCCGGACACAACCCCGAACATCACTACTGAATGGTAGAAGAGAAAAATCCTCTATTTACTAAAGACCCTTTCTGATCTTCTTCCAGATAAGAAATAAGACTAAAATTGAAAAAAAGAAAGTGGATAAAAGTTTTAATGCATAAGGTACAAGCTCTGCCCCTTCTCCAATTTTTGCCTGGGGAACAAGCTTTAGTAAATCATAGAGCCAGTTCAGACCTAAACCCATAGCTAAACTCACCACCATTATACTGAGTATATAAAGAACTAATGACTTTTTCCCTAAGAATTTTCCTACAGCCACCATAGTGGTTACATTAGTAGCAGGACCACTTAAAAGCAAAACCAGAGCCGCACCTGGTGACACCCCTTTTAAAATCAGAGCTGAGGCAATAGGTGTGGCTGAGGTAGAGCAGATATAAAGAGGCATCCCGATGGCTAACATCCCGAGCATAGGCAAAATCCCTTTACCACTAAAATTTTCCAGTATAAATTTTTCTGGAATTAAAGTTGAGATTAAAGCGGCTAACAGATACCCAAAAATTATATAGATAACTATATCCCCGAAAAAATCCAGAAATCCATAATAGAAAGAGTCCTTAATTCTTTGCCAGAAAGTTTTCCTTGAAATGTTTACCTCATGATTATCTTTTTCACATTCACAGCATTCTTTCTTCGGTGGAGCTATCCTAAGATTATCTTTCCCACCAAACAGCTTTTCTGAAATTCCAGCAAAAACTGAAGTGATAATCGCCGCAACCGGTCGGACTACAGTCATTAAAGGGTCTAAAAGAGCATAGGAGATGAAAATAGAATCCACACCTGTTTCCGGGGTAGAAATCAAAAATGAAACCGTAGCTTCCTGGCTGGCACCCTCCTTTCTCAGACTTATTGCTGCAGGTATAACCCCGCAGGAGCATAAAGGCAAAGGAGCACCAATAAGTGCGGCTTTAAGGATTG
>JAZDLB010000096.1:0-5095 GCA_043802565.1 Candidatus Zixiibacteriota bacterium
CCCTCTTCTAAAAGCCTCCTCCGCTATGGCATAACCCATCTTCCCGGAAGAGCGATTGGACAAAAATCTGACTGCATCAATAGGCTCTTCAGTCCTGGAAGCCGTAACCAAAATCGATTTCACCAGTAGGTCTTTTTTTTCAACTAATATTTTTATGACTTCATTTTGAATCTCCTCTGGTTCCGCCATCCTACCTCTGCCCACTGTTCCACAGGCTAAATCGCCAACTCCCGGTTCAATGAATCTGTATCCTAATTTTTTAAGCTTCTCGATATTTTGCTGACACATAGGATTCTCATACATATTCACATTCATCGCCGGAGCTAAAAAAACCGGTGCCTTAGTGGAGCTTATAACTGTGGTCAGGATGTCATCCGCCATCCCGGAAGAGATTTTCCCAATCAGATTATAGGTAGCTGGAGCGACCAAAACCAGATCCGCCCATTGGGCTAAATTTATGTGCCTTGTTCCAACCATCCGGTGTTGAGGAAACATCTCCGTAACCACTTCATTTTCAGATAAAGTCTCCATCGTCAAAGAAGTGATGAATCTTGTCCCTGCCTGGGTCATAACCACCTTAACTTCTGCCCCCAATTTTTTCAAGCGTCTGCAAACCTCAGCCGCTTTATAAGCCGAAATCCCCCCGGTTATCCCTAAAATTATTTTCTTCCCTTTTAACACTTTAAACTCTCTTTTTATTTTCCCCTTAAACTCTTTATCCCTTGAACCCTTAAGATTTTACCCTCAGTGCCTGCCATCCCGCCAAGGGCGGGACTAACCTGGTAAGTTTAAATCCCCTCTCCTTACAGGAGAGGGTTAGGGTGAGGTCAACGTCGGGTCAGGGGACCCGACGGTCACATTGATTCCCTAAAATTACCTTTTTACCCTTTAGCATCTTTTTCTTTTCCCCCTTGAACCTTTGTCCCGCCTCTGGCGGATTGAACTTTTGAACTTAATTATATGCCTTCCTCCAGCCAGAAAAAACCGGTAGTGCCTTTTCTTAGACTATTATCCGAGAAAAATAAAAGATTGGCTAAATTCTTAATCGTCTCTAAATCTACCTTTTCCTTTCCTAAAACCATTGATTTGCTGATTAAAATCTCTATCTCTTTTCTGTCTAAAAGACCTAATTCCTCTATCTGATATAAAAACCCATAACCCTCTGAGGTAAAATATTCTTCTTTAAAACCTTTTAGCCAGCCACAGAGATTACTTTTTTCGTTCTCCAGTTTAGAGAATTTTTCTGGTTTGTTTAAGAACCAGAGGTAAGCCTTTTTAATCTCCTCCTCAGAAAATCCTAATTCTATTAAATTCTTAAACACTTTTACCAGATCTCCTACCTTACCCTGATTGCTCTTGGCATATTGGGCCAAATAGATGATTATGTCTATAACTTTGTTTTCTAAATCTTCCACGTAAGTTTCACCTCAGAAACAATTTATTATAAAAGAAAACTAAAATCAAGTATTTATTAAAAGAGTTTTGGCGGGCAAGGTGCCCGCCCTATCCTACAGATCCGTTTCTAGGACGAAAGATCAATAAGATAATAATCGTAGGCATCCGCCAAAGGTGGACCAGCCCTGCTTTTGGCTTGCCAGTTATCCTCTCTCGCTGGGGCAGGGCAAATGCTCTGTCTCAGTTTTTCTATGTGACCGTCAGGTACCTGATCTGACGTAAAATAATTAATGTCTGAAATGTCTTATCCCGGTGAAAACCATAGCTATCTGATGTTCATTGCAGGCTTTAATTGTTTCCGGGTCACCTTTTGAACCACCTGGCTGGATAATTGCCTTTACTCCAGCTTTAGCTGCTTCATCCACCCCATCCCTCATCGGGAAAAAAGCATCTGATGCTAAAACCGAACCTTTAGCTCTTTCACCCGCTTTCATAGCTGAGATTATAACCGAATCCACCCGGCTCATCTGCCCTGCACCAACTCCTACGGACTTCTCGCCCTGCACCAGGACGATGGCATTCGATTTTACATGCTTGACTACTTTCCAGGCAAAAAGCAAAGATTTGATCTGTTCTGGAGTAGGTTGCACCTGAGTCACAACTTTTAAATCGCTTTCTTTAAGTTCGTATTCATCTGCATCCTGAAGAAGAGCTCCACCCTTTATCATTTTATAAGTTTTCTGCCCTTTAACTTTCCCTTTTAAAATTTCTGGACAGGCTAAGAACCTTCGATTTTTTTTCTTGATTAGTAGCTCTATGGCTTCACTTTCATATCCTGGAGCAAGAACACACTCCACAAAAAAAGTTTCATCTATCTTTTTAGCAGTTTCCAGATCTACAATCCGGTTTAATCCAATGATAGAGCCGAAAGCTGAAACCGGGTCTGAAGCTAAGGCATCTTCATAGGCTTGAGCTAAAGTATCTGCACCGGCTGACCCGCAGGGATTGGTATGCTTGAGGATACAGACAAAAGGTCTTTCAAAATCATCGATCATATTTAAAGCCGCTTCTAAATCCACAATGTTATTATAGGAAAGTTCTTTGCCGGATAAAACTTTTGAAGTAGGTATACTTGCCTCTGCAAAACCTGGAGCTTTGTAAAGCGCCGCCTTTTGATGTGGATTTTCTCCATATCTTAAATCCTGAACCTTCTCATAAAAAGGATTCAAATACAAAGGGAACTTATCCTCTTTTACCACCTTCTTTTCAAAGTAATTAGCAATAGCCCCATCATAATGAGCAGTGTGTTTGAAAGCTTCTAAGACTAAATCAAATCTGGTAGAAAGGCTCAGGCTACCTTTCCTCTCTTTGAGCTCCCGAATTATCCTCTCATAACTTTCCGGGCTGGTAACTATCGCAACATAGTTGTAATTTTTCGCGGCTGCTCTAATCAGGCTGACTCCACCTATGTCAATATTTTCCACAGCTTCAGCCTCTGTTACCTCAGGTTTAAGAATAGTTTTTTCAAAAGGATAAAGATTTACCAACACCAAATCAATGAGTTTTAATTTTTGTTCCCGGACCTCTTTTTTATGCTCTTTATCTTCTCTTAAGGCTAAGATTCCGCCAAATACCTTAGGATGTAAAGTCTTAACCCGACCTCCTAAGATCTCAGGAAATTCAGTAAAAGAGGAGATAGAGATTGCTTTAATCCCATTCTTTTTAAGCTCATTTAAAGTCCCGCCAGTAGAGACAATCTCAATTCTTAAGCTGGACAATTGGCGAGCAAATTCAACCAGTCCACTCTTATCTGACACACTGATCAAAGCTCTTTTGATCTTGATTAATCCTTTTTCCTCCCTACGGGGGGCAGAGCCCGGCGTAGCCGTCGTAAGTTCTTGATCGACAGTCATCCTTAACCTCTTTCCATAAAGTTATTAGTTTATTAACCTTTTCAAAGCTTCTTCATATTTTTCTTTGGTTTTGAGTATGACTTCTTCAGGTAATTCTGGTACAGGTGGTTTCTTGTTCCAGTTTATTTTTTCTAAATAGTCCCGAACGAATTGCTTATCAAAACTTTCCTGGGACCTACCCGGTGAATAAGTTTGCTTAGACCAGAAACGAGATGAGTCCGGAGATAAGATCTCATCTATCAGGATGACTTTTTCTCCCAAAAATCCGAATTCAAATTTTGTGTCCGCCACGATCATCCCCTTCCTCTCAGCATAATCCGAGCACTTTTGATAGATAGCCATACTCTTCTCTTTGAGGTATTCAGATAAACTTGCCCCGATTTTTTTCTTCATCTCCTCGAAGCTGATATTCTCATCATGTCCACTCTCCGCTTTGGTAGCTGGGGTAAAAATTGGAAAAGAAAGTTTCTCTGACTCCTTAAGGTCATCTGGAAGCTGGTGCCCCAGTATCTCTATTCTTCCACTCTTTGATAAATCCTTTTTCTCCTGGTATTCTTTCCATAAAGAGCCAGAGATATAACCTCTGACCACGCATTCCACATCAATCCTCTTTGCTTTCCTGACCAGCATTGACCGATCCTCAAGGCTCTCCCTGTATTTATGTAACTCTGCTGGATAACCATCCACTTTAAAACTCAAGAGATGATTATCGATTAAATCTTTAACCAGCTCAAACCAGAATAAAGACATCCTGGTTAAAACCTTCCCCTTTCCTGGAATCCCGTTAGGAAGTACCACATCAAAAGCGGATAGACGATCTGTTGCTATGATTAAAAGTTTATCCTTTAAGTCATACACATCTCTGACCTTCCCTTGAGCATAAAGAGGGAATTCTTTAATTTCTGTCTTTAATAACGCTTTTTCCATTTTATTCCCCTTAAAGTTAAAGATTAATGAGCCTGCTGTAACTTATTTCATATCTTGATGTAAGCACGATTATCTTTTACCTCTACTCTGCCTTCAGCAAAAAGCTGAATCGCCTCTTTATAGGTTTGATGTTCTATTTTAAGGACTCTTTCAGCTAAAGTTTCTGGAGTATCATCATCTTTAACTTCCAGTGGCTTTTGTATTACAATTGCACCATGATCATAGACCTCATCCACAATGTGGACAGTTACTCCAGTGATTTTCACCCCGGATTTTATCACCGCCTCGTGCACGTGAATACCATACATTCCTGGTCCCCCAAAATGAGGAAGTAGTGCCGGATGGACATTCAGGATTCTATTTTTATAAGCCCGGATAATTACAGGAGAAAGTATCTTCATATAACCGGCTAAGATCACCATATCTATCTGATTTTCCTTTAAAACTTCAAGTAACCTCTGGTCAAACTCTTCCGGTATGGCAAACTGTTTATGACTCAGATGCAAAGCCGGGATATTATGATTTCTGGCTCTCTCTAAGGCAAAGGCTTTGCTGTTATTACTGATAACTATCTTAATCTCCGCTAATAGCTCTCCCCTTTCTATTGCATCAATCAAAGCTTGAAGATTCGTCCCTCCACCTGAAGCCAGGACTGCTAAGTTTAATTTTTTCATTTTCTTAACTTCCTCTTTAATATCTCATTTATCTGTAGCGCGACCCTTTCAGGGTCGCAATGCGAGGCTTAAAGCCTCGCGCTACAAAACTTCCCGTCGGGTCGGGGGACCCGACGGGCACAGTGATTTCTTTTATCTTCTGTGCAAACCTTCTCCCGAATTCAAAACATCTATTCAACTCCTCTT
>JAZDLB010000097.1:0-2952 GCA_043802565.1 Candidatus Zixiibacteriota bacterium
AGTATCTACTATTACTACATCTATATCCCTGGATAAAGCCGCTTTAACTGCATCAAAAGCCACTGAAGCCGGATCCTGATTCGGTTGACTTTTAATAATCTCCACCCCTGCCCTTTGAGCCCAGATGGAAAGCTGTTCTAAAGCCGCTGCCCTGAAAGTATCACATGCCACAACTAAGACTTTTTTTCCCATATCCGAATATTTCTTTGCCAGTTTAGCAATAGAAGTAGTCTTACCAGTCCCATTCACCCCTACTATCATAATTATCAAAGGCTTAGCATCTAGACATGAAGTATTAGTTGAAATAACGGATCCCTCCAAAATTACAAGAATTTCTTCTTTTATTATCTCTGTTATCTTTTGAGGATCCTCAATTTTTTCATCCTTTACTCTATTTTTTAAATCCTGAATAATCTTCTCTGTAGCTCTTACCCCCACATCCCCTTTCAAAAGAATTTCTTCAAGTTGGTCTAAAAGCTCCTGGTCAATTTTTTTTGAGAGCCCGACCGCTTCAGTTATCTTTCCTAATAAACTCTTTTTGGTCTTACTTAACCCCTGTTTTAGCTTCTCGATTGAAAATTTAAAAGACATTTTATTTAACCTTAATCTATCCTTCGACTCTGCTCAGGATAGTGAGCTTGTCGAACTATGTTATTCCCCGTGCTTGCCATCCGCCCGAGATGGACCGACCTGGTTCGAATGAATCCATTCTGGATAAGTAAGACTCCCTCTCCTTTTTTCCGAGAAACGGATCCGTAGGAAAGGAGAAGATTAGGGAGAGGTTCACGTCGGGTCAGTCCGCCTGAGGCGGACGACGACCACACTTAATTTCACTGCCATTGGGAGGAGTTACCACGCCTTTGGCGGGCTCGCAATGACAAAAATTCAACTCAAAATAGATATATCTCTCAGACTTTTTCTGTTATCACCTCTTCTGGATTAAGTTTCACTGATACTATCTTTGACACACCTAGTTTTTCCATAGTAACTCCATAGAGCACATCTGCTGATTCCATAGTCATTTTATTATGGGTTATGATAATGAACTGAGTTTTTTGACTGAAACTCTTTATCAATTTTATAAATCGAGCTAAATTAGCATCATCCAGGGGAGCATCCACCTCATCCAGGATACAGAAAGGACTGGGTTTCACTAAATAAAGGGCAAAAAGTAAAGATAAAGCAGTTAAAGCCTTCTCTCCTCCGGAGAGCTGATTGATATTGATTAGTTTTTTACCCAGAGGACGGGCTGAGATCTCTATGGGTGATTCCAGGGGGTCCATACCCTCTACCAGGCTTAATTCTGTCTCTCCTCCCTCAAATAGCTGTTCAAATACCTTCTGGAAATTTGTTTTCACTTTCTGGAAAGTTTCCAAAAAAAGCTCCACTGCAGTTTGATTAATCTTATCGATGGTTGAAACTAAATTATCTTTAGCCTCGATTAAATCCTGCATCTGCTTTTGTAGAAAATCCAGCCGTTCTTTCTGCTGCTGATACTCCTCTGAAGCTAAAAGATTGACCGCCCCCAAAAGCTTTAGCTTCTCTTTTAATTCAGAGATTTTCTGGGGATAACTTTCTATCTCCTTTTTTTCTTCTTCTCTCAGATCTTCTATTTTCTCTAAGTCTTTTTCTTGCTCTTCCCATATCTTCTTTTGCAGGTTTTCTCGATTTGTAAAGACCTCTAATTTCTCCATCTCTAATTTATGCCAGCTTTCCTGCAGTTCATCTTTTTTCTTTCTTTGAGCTTTTAGATCCTCTTCGAATGAAAGGAGTTGTGGTTGAATCTGTTCTAATTCCTGTTTACAACAATCTTCTAAGTTCTCCTTTTCCTCTTTCTCCTCCACTTTTTTCTCTAATAATCCCTGGTGTTCAGATATCTTGTTACCAAGCTCTTCGATCCCTGAAATTAAAGCATCGAGCTCCTTTTGCTTCGATTCCTCGCTTGACTTCAGATCAGATGATAGCTCTTTGAGCCTTTCTTTTTCATTTCTCAACTGCTCTTCTTTTCCCTGGAGACTAACCAGTTCTATCCTCAGCTCGTTCAAGTTGGAATAGACCTTTTCCCTTTCTCTCTCAACTTTCTCTAACTCTTTGGCCAGTTCTTTATACTCCTGCTCTAATATTTTTTTCTTCTCCTGTAGTTCCCCTGAACTTAAAACCCCTTCCTTTTCTTTTAAAAGCACAATGGCCTGATTCAACTCCTCTTTCTTCTGTTTTAAAATCTGCCGTCTCTGGACCAGTCCTTTTCGGTTCTCCTCCTGCCGGGCTATATCTAACTCCAGGTCATTATACTTAAGTTTATCCTCTTCGATCTTTTTATCTAAATCCAGAAGCGAAGATTGTATCTCTGCTTTTCCCCTTTCTTCAAGCTCTATCTTTTTATTCAGTTCAGCTAATTCTTTCTCTAAGGAAGAAAGTTTCTCCGAAAGTTTCTGTAACTCCTCTTCTCTACCGATTAAAAATATCTCTTTCTCTGAACCACCTTCCAATACTTTGCCCTCTCTGATTATCTGGCCATCCAGAGTCACTACCCCGTATCCCGGGCCTAACTTCAAGCTCAACTCGATCCCATTTGGTAATGTGTCAACCAGGATTACCTTTCCTAAAAGGAAATCTATTACTGGACCATACCCCTCTTCACATTTGACAAAATCTCTAACCCATCCCTTTACCCCATTTCCATCCAATTCCACCTTCTCAGGAATAAATTTTAACTCTTTAAATCTGTCCAGGATAATAAAGGTAGCCCTCCCTTTTTTCTCCTTTCTCAAAAATTCAATCCCCTTCTGAGCGGAGTTGAAATCCCCTGAGAGGATATACTGAGCCGACTCACCTAAGGCTGACTCTATGGCGGTTAGATATTCTTTCTCTGTAGTTATAAGATTAGCTACTGGAGCGATCAATCCGGGAAATACCTCCTTTTGACCTAAAACCGCCTTTACTCCTGCCTGA
>JAZDLB010000098.1:0-9892 GCA_043802565.1 Candidatus Zixiibacteriota bacterium
ACCTATCCGGTAAACAACCAGAATCCCTAAGGTAAATAAAATCCTTCTCCTCAGCTCCGGTATTTTGAAAATGTTCTGAAAAGTGTTTATCATTTTATCAACTCAACTTTTCCACCACCAGCCAGGATTTTCTCTTTAGCGCTCTGGCTGAATGCCTGTGCCTGAATAATTACCGGAAAATCTATGTTCCCCTCACCTAATATTTTAACTGGCAGATCTTCCTTTTTGATCAAACCACAGTTTTTCATAACCAGAGGATTAATCAGCTCCATCCGCCCACACTTAACCAGCGAGCCCAAGTTCACTACCTGATATTCCCGTTTGAAAATCGAGGTGAACCCTCTTTTAGGTATTCTCCTCTGTAAAGGCATCTGACCACCTTCAAACCAGGGATGGATATTTCCACCGGAACGAGCTTTCTGACCTTTATGCCCTCTGGTTGAAGTCTTACCATGGCCTGAGCCCGGACCTCTCCCGATCCTTTTTCTTTTTTTAGTCGAACCAGCTACTTTTCTTAAATTACCTAATCTCATAAAGAAAATCCTCGATTATCTTTCCACCTCTTCAACTTTCAATAAATAATTTACTTTCTGAATCATTCCTCTGATCTGAGGTGTGTCTTTGTGATATACGGTTTGATGTAGTTTTTTAAGCCCTAAAGAACGAATAGTCTCTTTGTGAGATTTTTCGCAATCTATAGCGCTTTTAATTTGAGTTATCTTAATTTCTTTTGCCATAAAAGTATTTTATTTTTCTTCCACTTCAGTTTTTTCGACAAATTCTCTAATCCTTAATAGACCGGCCAGGGTAGCTTTTACTACATTATGAGGATTTGAAGTACCTAAAGATTTGGTTAAAATATCTTGAACTCCTGCTGCTTCTAAGACTGCTCTAACTGGCCCACCAGCAATAACTCCGGTACCTGGAGAAGCAGGCTTCATAACCACAGAAGCCGCTCCAAATCTACCGATTATCGGATAGGGAATAGTCCCATCTTTTAAAGGAATCTCTATCATATTTTTCCTGGCTGATTCCGTCCCTTTGGTGATAGCATCAGAGACTTCTCCAGCTTTACCCAGACCCACACCAACTTTCCCTTTCTTATCCCCGACCGCTACTAAAGCAGTAAACCCAAATCTCTTACCTCCCTTCACTACTTTAGCAACTCGATTAATATAGATTACCCTTTCCTCAAATTGCCTTTCATCCGCATCAAATTTCATTCAATTACCTCTCGATTAAAATTTCAAACCGCCTTCTCTGGCTCCCTCAGCTAAGGCTTTAACCCGACCGTGATAGACATACCTGTTCCTGTCAAAGACCACCTGCACTATCTCCTTTTCCTTAGCCCTAGAAGCCAGATAAAGACCAATTTTTTTGGCTATCTGAGTTTTAGTCTCTTCTTTGGTTAACTCTTTCCCGAATTCAGGAGTTAAACTTGAAACCCCTAACAAAGTCCTGTGCGACAGGTCATCTATAAGCTGAGCGGAGATATGATTTAAACTTTTGGATACTGTCAGCCTGGGTTTCTCAGGTGTCCCTCTAATCTTTTTTCTAACCCTTTTCTGTCTCCTCTCTGAGGAGAATCTCTTTATCTTGGTCTTATCTCTCATAAAACTTAAATATCCTCTTATTAGAATAATCTCTTTTTAAGCCGCAGCCTTACCAGCTTTTTTACGAACTTTCTCACCCTCATACCTGATCCCTTTACCTTTATAAGGCTCCGGCGGTCTAAATGATCTAAGTCTCGCTGCAACCTGTCCCACCAGCTCCTTATCAATCCCTGAGACTACAATCCGGGTTGGATTATCTAAAATTATTTTTATATCCTCTGGTGGCACAAAAAGTATAGGGTGTGAATATCCCAAACTTAATGATAGTTTCTTACCTAAAAGCTCAGCTTTATACCCTATACCCACAATAGACAGTGCCTTCTTAAACCCTTCGGTTACACCTTTAACCATATTAGCAATTATGGCTCTGGTTAAGCCATGCAACGATTTGTCAACCTTGTCATCGGAGCTCCTTTTCACCAAGACCTTGTCCCCTTCTAATTGGATTTGCATAGCTGGATGAAATCTTTTAATCAATTTACCCAGAGGTCCATTTACCGTTACCTCATTCTGGGAGATCTCCACCTTAACCCCTTTTGGTACAACTATCGGACTTTTACCAACTCTTGACATCTATCACTCCTGAAAGACTAAAATCACCAGATACGACAGATAACCTCTCCACCTGTTCCCTTTGCCCTGGCCTGGCGATCGGTAAGCACTCCCTGGGAGGTAGAAAGGACATATATGCCAAACTCTCTGCCAATCTTTTTTAATTTATCTTTATCAAAATAGATCCGTAATCCCGGTTTGCTGATTCGCTCGAGTTTGATGATACTCTTTTCTCCTTTTATATCATACTTCAGATAGAGCCTTAAGACATTTTGCTTATTATCTTCAACTTCAACATAGTTTCGAATATACTTATTCTCTAAAAGTGTCCTGGCTATCTCTTTCTTCATCCGGGAACTGGGTATATCCACAGTTTTATGCTTGGCTTTATAGGCATTTCTTATACGGGTAAGCATATCTGCTATTGGGTCGGTAACATTCATCTGATCTCCTCGAATCTAATTCTACCAGCTGGCTTTAACCACGCCGGGTATTTCACCACTAAGGGCTAATTCTCGAAAACAGATACGACACAAGCCAAAATCCCTCATATATCCCCTGGGCCTACCACATCTGTTACATCGGTTGCGTTTTCTAACCTTGAACTTAGGTTTCCGTTTGGCTTTTTCTATCATTGCCGTTCTTGCCACTTTATTACTCTCCTTAGTCTATTTAACTGCGAAAAGGCATTCCTAAAGCTTTTAAAAGCTCCAGCCCTTCTTCATCTGTTTTAGCAGTAGTGCAAATAGTTATATTCATACCTCTTATCTTTTCAACTTTATCATAGTCAATCTCTGGAAAGATCAGCTGTTCTTTAAGACCTAAATTAAAGTTACCCCTGCCATCAAAAGACTTGGCTGGCACTCCTCTAAAATCCCTGATCCTGGGTATGGCGATATTCACCAATTTATCAAAAAAATCCAGCATACGATCTTTTCGCAGGGTCACGCAACCGCCAATCGGTGCCCCTTCTCTCAATTTGAAATTCGAAATCGATTTCTTAGCTCTCCTTATGATTGGCTTCTGACCGGTGATTATAGTCAAATCATTTATAGAAGATTCTAAAAACTTGACATTCTGAATTGCTTCCCCTACACCAATGTTAATTACCATCTTCTCCAGTTTAGGAACTTGCATTAAATTCCGATACCCAAACCTTTTCATCAAACTTGGAACTACCTCTTTTCGGTATTTCTCCTTGAGCCTTGGAATATATTTGGTTTTAGGGGAACCTTTCTCCTGCTCTTTTTCTTTCCCCTTTTCTTTTTCTTTATCTTTTTCTTTATCTTTTTCTTTTGCCATTTATACTTACCTTTTTATATCTCCCGTATAACATCTTACTTCTCACATCTTACTTTCTTATAGCATCTCACCGCATTTTCTGCAAATGCGAACTTTATTCATTTTATCACCAGTCTCGCTTTTCAACAACTTATAACTTACTTTGGTAGGTGAAGAGCATTTGGAGCAAAAGATCATTAAATTAGAAAGTTCAATTGATCCTTCCTTTTCCAATATACCACCTTTTGGATTCCTGGATGTAGGGCGGGAATGCTTCTTTATGAAATTAACCCCTTCCACTACCGCTCTATTTTTATCTTTAGAGATCTTAAGCACTTTACCCATCTTACCTCGATCGTCTCCGCTGATCACCAGAACTGTATCACCTTTTTTAATCCGCATCTTTACTCTCCTGAACTACTTTTAATCTCCTTACAATACTTCAGGTGCCAGAGAGATTATCTTCATAAATTGCTTCTCCCTTAATTCCCTGGCAACTGGCCCAAAGATCCTGGTCCCTTTTGGCTCAAGCTGTTCATCTATTATCACTGCGGCATTATCTGAAAAGCGAATATAAGAACCGTCCTTTCTTCTGGTTTCTTTAGTAGTCCTAACCACAACCGCTTTGCAGACGTCACTTTTCTTAACCGTTCCTCCCGGCAAAGCAACTTTAACTGTGACCACGATTATGTCTCCGATTCGGGCATACCTTTTTCTGGTACCCCCAAGAACCCTGAAACATTGCACCACCTTTGCCCCGGTATTATCCGCTACTACTAATTTAGAGTATTCTCTGATCATAAATAGTAACTAAGGTAAACTTTTAAAACTACTTAGCTTTTTCAACAATCTCTAAGAGTCTCCATCTTTTTAGTTTGGAAAGAGGTCGGGTTTCCATAACTTTTACCAGGTCCCCGATCTGGCACTCTCCTTTTTCATCGTGAGCATACAGTTTAGAGAACTTTTTAATGGTCTTCTGATAAACCGAATGTCTTAAAAGTCTTTGCACTGCAACCACTATAGTTTTCTGCATACGATTAGAAACGACTCTTCCAATCCTGATTTTTCTTCTTTTTCTCTCCATCATATGGTTTTGATTTTTCTTTTAGCTTTATGGTTCAAGCTTAGTTTTTACTTTATTTTTCTCTCTTCTGAAGTAGCCAGCCTCCTTTTTCCCAATTCCTCTTCTCTCAGCAGAGTGTTGATCCTGGCAATATCTCTTCTTATAACCCTGAGCTTGAGTGGATTGTCCAGCTCCTTGGCTGATTTCTGCATATTTAAATTAAACAACTCTTCTTCAAGTTCCTCTTTTTGCTGAAGGAGTTCTTCTTTAGTAAGATCTTTTAAGATTGCTTTCTTCATATTTTATAACCTTTTAATTAAACTGAGTCCTCGAAACCATTTTGGTCTTTATGGGAAGTTTATGAGCTGCCAGGTCAAAAGCTTCTTTAGCCACTTCTGTGGTAACCCCTTCCAATTCAAAAAGAATTCTACCGGGTTTGACTACTGCTACCCAGTACTCCGGATTCCCTTTTCCTTTTCCCATCCTGGTCTCTGCTGGCTTCACCGTAGCTGGCTTGTCTGGAAAAACCCTTATCCAGACTTTCCCACCTCTTTTTAAATGCCGGGTCAGGGCAACTCTGGCCGCCTCAATCTGTCTATCAGTAATCCAGGCAGGCTCAAGCGCTTTCAAGCCAAATTCTCCAAAATCTATATTGGAGCCTCTGGTAGCTTTTCCTCTTCTTTTGCCTCTCTGCTGTTTTCTATATTTCACCCTTTTGGGCATTAACATTTTTGTCTCCTTAAAAACTTAAAGCGTAATATAAACCTTAAACTTACCTATGATTCACCAAACTCCTTATCTCTTCTTCCCCTTCTTCTCTTTTTAGTCTCAGGTGCTCTTTCTTCTTTTGCCCTTTCCGGGGTCCAGTGAACTCCTTCGACTAAATTAGCTTCTTTTCCAAGTATCTCTCCTTTAAAAATCCACGTCTTTACTCCAATAGTCCCATAAGTAGTATGAGCAGTGGAGGCAGCATAATCTATATCCGCCCTTAAGGTATGCAGGGGAACACGTCCCTCCATATATTTTTCAGTCCTGGCTATCTCTGCTCCAGCTAACCTTCCTCCACAGGAGATTTTTATACCTTCAGCTCCCATCTTCATTGCCGCACTGATGGCTTTCTTCATCGCTTTTCTATAGGAGATTCTACTCTCCAGTTGGCGCGCTATGCTATCCGCTACCAATTTAGCAGAAAGCTCAGGTTTGCGCACCTCGATTATATTGATATTTATCTCTTTTTGGGTCAGGTGGTGCAATTCATCCCTTAATTTGTCCACCTCCGCCCCTTTTCTTCCGATAACAATCCCGGGTCTAGCCGTATGAATATCAATGGTTATCTTCTTGGGAGCTCTAAAAATGTTAATATTTGCAATCCCAGCATGCTCTAATCTGGCAAGCGTATATTTACGAATCAACTGATCCTCTTCCAACTGCTCAGCAAAATTTTTACTGGTAAACCACCTCGAGCTCCACCATTTTACTATTCCCAGTCTCAAACCTATCGGATTTGTTTTATGACCCAAACTTTTTTCCTCCTATATTTTCTAACTTGTAAACTATAATTTTATAAAATCTATCCTTTATTTTCCTTGGGCAATTTCTTCTTTACCTTTTTTCTCACCTTCGTTTTTTCCTTTTTACCCTCTTCAACTTTTTCCTTTTTCTTCTTTTCGAACTCCTTTACTTCCTTTTTCTTTTTTCCTTCAATTTCATCTGAAACTATAATAGTTAGATGGTTGGTCCTTTTCCTGATCCGATAAGCTCTTCCCATACTACTGGGTCGAATCCTTTTCATCATAGGACCACCATCCACGAAGATTTTCTTTATATACAGATCTTCAGCCTTCAGTTTTGCAGTACCCTCCTGGCTTATAGCATTAGCCGTTGCAGATTTCAAGATCTTCTCAATATATTGAGCCGCATATTTGGGAACAAAGCTTAAAATGTTTAAAGCTTCTTCCACATTTTTATCTTTTATCAGCTCCACTACTCTTCTAACCTTTCTGGCTGACCCTCTGGAAAATCTTGCCCTGGCAACTGCCTCCATTAAAACTCCTTTCGTCTCCCAATTTTATAATTATCTACTTGAGTGACACTAACCTCTCGGTCATCTTACCGGAATGAGATCTAAATGTCCGTGTGGGTGCGAATTCTCCTAACTTATGTCCGACCATATTCTCGGTTACATAAACCGGAATAAATTTGTTTCCAGTGTGAATAGCCATCGTATGCCCTATAAATTCTGGCGTAATGGTGGATCTTCTGGACCAGGTCTTGATCACCTTTTTTTCTCCGGATTGATTCAAAGCTTCAACTTTTTTCATCAAATGTTCATCCACAAAGGGACCTTTTTTCAACGAACGCGCCATAGATTATCCTCGCCGTTTAACAATTAATCTATCCGAAAGTTTTCTCTTCCTGGTTTTAAAACCCTTGGTCGGTTTACCCCAGGGAGTACAGGGATGTCTTCCGCCTGATGATTTTCCCTCTCCTCCTCCCATAGGATGGTCCACCGGGTTCATAGCTACTCCTCTAACTCTGGGTCTTCTCCCTAACCACCTGGTCTTACCAGCTTTACCATAGGAGATATTCTCATGGTCAATATTACTTAATTGACCGAGAGTAGCATAGCATTCAAGCCGAACCAGACGAATCTCTCCAGAAGGTAATCTTAAATGACCGTAATCACCTTCTTTAGCTACCAATTGAGCCATACTACCCGCTGTTCTGGCTATCTGTCCACCTTTACCTCTTCTCAGCTCAACATTATGAATCATCGTTCCTAAGGGGATCTTAGCTAAAGGCATAGCATTGCCTGGCTTTATTTCAACTTCTTCACCGGCTATTACCTTATCACCAACTTTCAATTCTAAAGGAGCCAGAATATATCTTTTCTCTCCATCTATATATTGCAAAAGAGCAATACGGGATGAGCGATTCGGATCGTATTCAATCGATACCACCTTGGCGGGGATACTAAGCTTATCTCTCTTAAAATCTATTATCCGATAGAACCGTTTAGAACCACCACCTCGATATCGACAGGTAATTCTTCCGTAATTATTCCTTCCACCTTTCTTCTTAAGAGAAACGATAAGTGATTTTTCAGGCTTATCCCTGGTAATCTCCTCAAAAGTAGGAAGTGTTTTAAATCTCAATCCAGGAGTTACTGGTTTAAATTTCCTCAAAGGCATTTTATATACTCTCTCCTCAAACTATAAATGAAATATCAAACCGTTTCAAAAAATTCTATCTTTTCACCTTTTTTTAACTTGACAATCGCCTTTTTCCAGTTAGGTCTTTTGCCCTCAAACCTGCCCATCCTCTTAACTTTGCCATGAACTACCATAGTATGAACATCTTCGACCTTAACCTTGAAGATTTTCTCAATCGCGTTCTTTATCTCTAATTTATTTGCCTTTAGGTCGACCTTAAAAGCATATTTATCCTCTTTAGTCCGAAGATCGGTGCTTTTCTCTGTTGTTAGCGGGCAGTAAATTATTTTTCTGGCAGATTTCAACTGGAAAACACCTCCTCCAGCTTTTTCAAGGCACCTTTGGTCAATAAAAGATACTCGCAGTTCAAGAGATCATAAGGATTAACCACCTGAGCTGGCTTGAAGGTTAAATTTTTTAAATTCCGACAGGATTTATAGAAGTTATTCTCTTTATTTTCTCTAAGCAATAGAGTTTTTGACTCGCTTAATCCTAATTTTTTTAATAGATTTGCGATGGTTTTAGTCTTTGGTTGTTCCAGAGATATATCTTCAATTATTTTTATCGCCCCTTCAGAAGCTTTAGAAGAAAAAACTGACCTCAAAGCTAACCTCGAAATCTTCTTAGGAAGAGTAGTTTTCCAATTCCTCTGGAATGGACCAAAAGTCCTGCCACCACCTACCCAAATAGGCGAGGTATTAGATCCAGCTCGAGCTCTTCCGGTCCCTTTTTGCCTCCAGGGTTTTGCTCCTCCTCCTCTTACCTCAGCCCGGGTCTTCTTTCTAACCGTTCCCTGTCTCTGGTTAGCAAGATAGACCTTGACATACTGTTGTACGGCTTCAGGATTAGGCTTTATCCCGAAAAGCTCTGCTTTGAGCTCTAATTCACCGGTCTGGTCACCTTCGATGTTATACAGGCTTACTTTATTCATAAACGATCAAGTTTCAAATTTATTTTTTCTTAAGTTTCTTAATCAATAAAATCGAATTTTTCTTTCCTGGAACTGCTCCTTCTACCAACAAAATATTCTTCTCTGCATCTACTCCTACTACTTCTAAGTTACGAACAGTCACCCTTTCGTTCCCCATTCTTCCAGCCATCCTCTGCCCCTTAAAAGTACGTGAAGGATAGGAGCTTGACCCAATAGAACCAGGTGCCCTGAGTCTATCTGATTGCCCGTGAGTCTTTGGGCCACCTCTGAATTTATGCCTTCTGACCACTCCTTGAAAACCAAGTCCCTTGGAAATTCCAGTAATATCCACCTTTTCACCTACTGAAAAGAGATCAACTTTTATCTCCTGACCTATCTCAAACTGTTTATCGAACTTATCCTCTCTGAATTCTTTCAGAACCCTTTTAGGTTCAACTTTAGCCTTTTCAAAATGACCAGTTATGGGTTTATTGAAAAGAGATTTCCTCTTAATACCAAACGCTAACTGCAAAGCATTATACCCTTCTTTTTCCTTAGTCTTTATCTGGACTATCGGACAGGGGTCAGCCTGAATCACAGTCACAGGAATAAACTCTCCTTCTTTCCCAAAAATCTGGGTCATCCCCACCTTTTTACCGATTATACCTTCCATACTTTTTACCCTAAAAGAAACTTAAACTTTAATCTCCACATCCACCCCGGCTGGTAGCTCTAACTTCATCAGAGCATCCACAGTCTGAGGGGTAGAGTCATATATATCAATCATCCTCTTATGGATTCTGGTCTCAAATTGTTCCCTGGATTTTTTATCAGTATGCGGTGATCTTAAAACAGTATAGACTGTCCGCTTCGTAGGCAAAGGCACAGGGCCCGAGATCTTGGCACCTGTTCGGATAACAGTTCTTACTATCTCCTGAGCTGATTTATCCAGAGAATGATGTTCATATGCTTTTAGCCAGATCCTGATCTTTTGTCCTTCCATTCTCAATCCTTATCTTTCAAAGAACATTATTTTTTAACGTTTAAACTCTTAAACCTTTGTCCGCCTCTGGCGGGATTAAACTTTTTTTATTCTATTATATCCGTTACTACACCTGCCCCTACCGTCCTCCCACCCTCCCGTATGGCAAACCTTAACGCCTTCTCCATCGCTATCGGCCCTATCAACTCCACGTTCATATTCACATTGTCTCCCGGCATCACCATCTCCACCCCTTCCGGTAACTTGATTATTCCGGTC
>JAZDLB010000099.1:0-5499 GCA_043802565.1 Candidatus Zixiibacteriota bacterium
GTGAAGCGAAGAAAACAGGGGATATTACTATCCACTAAGGTTTCCTTTAAAAACTCAGCTAAAAAACGATTTGGAGTAGCATAGAGCAAGACTAAGTTCTTCTCTTCTTCCTCTTGCTCTTCGGGTAACTCCTCAACTAAATCAGCTTCACACTCCGGGCATCTTTTCGTGCCAGCCGGATATTCGGCATTACATAAAGGACAGAACGGCATAAAATTTTACGTTTCTTATTTTGAAATTATCTTTATTTTCTTTTACAAGTTATCAAATTATAGAGCCTCCTACCCTCTTTTATTCAAGCTTCTTAGATTTTCTACCAGATAATCTATCTCCTCTTTAGTTCTCTTCTCAGTAACTGATACCAGAAGATTATTTTTCATTTTCCTATCGAACAAAGACAAATCAATCCCTGCCAGAATATTTTTCTTCAAAAGAAGCTTGATAATCCTGCCAGCCGGAATAGGGGTTTCCACCACAAACTCCTTGAAGAATGGTGCTGAGTATTTAAGTCTGAAACCATCGATCTGAGTTATCTTTTCAGCCGCATAGTGGCTTTTCTGTAAACATAATTCTGCAACTCTTCTCAACCCATTTTTGCCTAAAAGAGAAAGATATACGGTAGCGGCTAAAGCGCACAAAGCTTCATTTGTGCAGATATTAGAGGTAGCTTTTTCACGACGAATATGCTGTTCTCTGGTCTGCAACACTAAAACAAACCCTCTTCTACCCTTAGAATCTACCGTTGCTCCGACAAGCCTTCCGGGCATTCGACGGATAAGGTTTTGTTTACAGGCAAAAAACCCTAAGAACGGTCCCCCGAAATTGAGACTATTTCCTAAAGGTTGACCTTCACCAACTGCAATGTCTGCACCATACTCTCCAGGCGTTTTTAAAATAGCTAAAGAAATGGGGTCGCAAACCATAATCAGCAAAGCTCCAGCTGAATGCACTTTTTTCTCTATCTCCTCTACCTTTTCTATCAATCCGAAGAAATTAGGAGATTGCAGGATGAAACTGGCAGTCTTTGAAGAAAGTTTTTTATCTAAAAGCTCCAGCTCAGTAACTCCATCTTTTGGTTCGAGCTTCCGTATTTTCATCCCTCCTCTCTCACCATAGGTACAGAGAACCTTATAGTAGGTTGGATTTAGAGAGCCTGAAACCAGAATCTCTTTTCTGCCAGTTTCGGCTAAGGATAAAAGACCTGCCTCAGCCACGGCCGATGCCCCGTCATACATTGAAGCATTTGAAACCTCCATCTCAGTAAGCTGACAGATCATAGATTGGTATTCATAGATACTCTGTAAAGTCCCCTGACTCACCTCTGGCTGATAGGGAGTATAGGCCGTATAAAATTCTGATCGTAAAAGAATATGATTTACCACGCTGGGAATGAAATGGTCATAAGCTCCACCGCCTAAGAAACTGATCAGTCCATCGGTGTTCTTATTTTCCTCTGATATCCCGGTCAGAAAATTTTTAAGTTCCAATTCCGAGAGTCCTTTCGGAAGCTTGAGCTCATCTTTTAACCTTAGAGATTCAGGAATAGGATTAATTAAATCTTTAAATCCACTAACCCCTAACCTCTCAAGCATCTTTCTCTGATCATCCTCTGTATTGGGAATATAGCTCATAAATTCTCTCTTTTTCAAATCAAACTTTATCTTTCAATTTAAACCAGTTTTCTATTTCTGTTCTAATAGTTTTTTATACTCCTCCGCCGAAAGAAGATTATCCAGCTCCTTAGGATCTTTAACCTTTATCTTTATAATCCATCCCTCCGCATAAGGGTCTTTATTGATCAGCCCAGCTTCTGATTCAAGTTTAGAATTGACTTCAATTACTTCACCCGATACCGGGGAGAAAAGCTCCGATACCGCTTTAACGGCCTCTATTACTCCAAAAGGTTTCATCTGCTCGACTCTGGCCCCTACCTTAGGTAATTCTACAAAGACTATGTCTCCCAACTCCCCCTGGGCATAATCGTCAATACCCACAGTTGCAATATTCTTCTCTAATTTGATCCACTCATGCTCCTTAGTATATTTCAAATCATCTTTTATAAGCACTTTACCTCCTTTGAATCGTTCAAATTGATATTTTTTCTTTTGAAGTTTCTTTAAACAGGTTTTCTACGAATGAAGTATCATATTCACCACTTATGAAATTGGGATTGGAAAAAACGGTTTTATAAAATGCTACTGTCGTTTGTATCCCCTCGATGATGAACTCATCTAAGGCTCTTCTCATTTTGAGAATAGATTCCTCCCTGGTATCGCCACAGGAGATCAATTTTGCCACCAGGGAGTCATAAAAAGACGGAATCTCATATCCAGCATAAGCATGAGTATCTACCCTGATCCCGTGTCCACCCGGCACATGAAAGCTTTTAATCAAACCTGGATTGGGCCTGAAATCCTTCTCCGGATCTTCGGCATTAATCCGGCATTCGATCGCATGTCCTCTCAGGACAATCTCTTCTTGAGTGCGAGAAAGTTTTTCTCCAGCTGCAATTTTTATTTGTTCTTTTAAAAGGTCTATCCCGGTAACCTCCTCTGTAACCGGGTGCTCAACCTGAATTCGGGTATTCATTTCCATAAAATAGAAATTGCCATTTTTGTCTAAAAGAAACTCTATCGTGCCCACGCTCTCATAGCTTATCCGGGATGCACCTAATACTGCTGCACTACCCATCTTTTCTCGGAGCGATGGGGTTAGAGCTGTAGAGGGTGATTCTTCTATTAATTTCTGATGCCTTCTCTGGATAGTGCAATCTCTTTCACCTAAATGGATCAGATTCCCGTAACTATCTCCTAATATCTGAAACTCAATATGACGTGGGTTTAAAACCAGCCTTTCAATATAAACTTCAGGATTGCCAAAAGCCGCTTCAGCCTCCATCTGAGCCATCTCAAAATTTTTCTTAAGCTCCTCTTCGTCTTTAGCTACCCTCATCCCTTTACCCCCGCCCCCTCCAGAAGCTTTAATCAAGACCGGGAATCCTATTTCGATTGATACTCTCTGAGCCTCCTCCAGGTCTTTAATAACGCCCTCGCTTCCCGGGATAACCGGCACTCCAGCTTCCCTCATTTTCTGCTTTGCTACCGCTTTATCACCCATAAGTCTGATCATTTTAGAAGTAGGTCCTATGAATTTTATTTTGCAGGACTCACAGATTTCAGCAAAATCTGCATTTTCAGCCAGGAAACCATATCCCGGATGGATAGCATCTGTATTGGTGACCTCAGCCGCACTGATTATCCTTTTAGGGTCTAGATAACTTTCCGTGGCTTTGGCCGGACCGATGCAGACATCTTCATCCGCAAATCTAACATGTAGAGAGTTACTATCTGCCTCAGAATGAACCGCTACCGTGGCAATCCCTAACTCTTTACATGCCCTGATAATCCTTAAGGCGATCTCACCACGATTGGCTATCAATATTTTTTTAAACAAATTACTCCCTTACTAAACATCTATATTACTTAATCATTAGGTTAAAATTTATCTTTTTTTAAGAAGAATAGCAAGGGAAATTTAACTTTTATTTGTGTTCTGTAGGTAGATTGTATCAGGATTTTTCAAACTGACTTTAGTCAGGTTTTGCTCTTCGTCCCGATGTGGCGGGAGGAAGATGTGGTCGTTGGTCAGGAGACAACGACCAGGAGACGTTAATTTTTTCAAGCCGACTTTAGACCTATTTCGGATCCGTAGGATCAGGTCTTACGCCCCGCCTTTGGCGGGGCTATGAACTATTTTTGTGGATTTTTTTAACTGCTTTTTTTCCGTGCCTGTTCGAACTCAGTCCAGCCCCTATCTGAGGCTCCGGTTATCCCCTTAACCCTCAACTCGAAATCGTCTGGATTAGTACACTGCTGAATAGCCTCGTCATAAGATATATACCCATCTTTATAAAGTTGCATTATCGACTGATCAAAAGATTGCATCCCATACTGAATGTTTCCGCTTTCGATCAGCTCGATTATCAGAGGTGTTTTCATAGGATCGATAATATATTCTCTGACCGAGGCGGTTGAGACTAACACCTCAACGGCTGGTATTCTTCCTGGCCCATCCGCACGAGGAAGCAATCTCTGGCAGACTATCGCTTTAAGAGTGGCGGCTAAAAGTAATCTGATCTGCTGGTGTTGATGAGGAGGGTAAAAAGAGATTATCCTATTTAAAGTCTCAATAGCATTTAAGGTGTGCAGGGTAGTTAAAACCAGATGCCCGGTATCTGCGGCTGTCACCGCGATCGACATAGTTTCGTAATCCCGGATCTCTCCAACCAGGATTACATCCGGATCCTGTCGCAGAGCATGTCTTAAGGCCGTTACAAAACTCTCCGTATCTCCCCCTACTTCTCTCTGGCAAATTATACTCTTGCGATCTTTATGAATATATTCGATAGGGTCTTCAATCGTAAGGATATTCTCCGAGCGGGTAGCATTTATGCGCTCAATCATAGAAGCTAAAGTAGTTGACTTGCCACTTCCGGTAGTTCCGGTCAGAATTATTAGCCCTCTGCGGTTGTTAGCTAAATCTTTTAAAATCTTAGGTAGATTTAACTCCTCAAACGAAGGGACCAGAGTATGAACAGTTCGGATAGCTATACCTACAGTGCCCCTTTGCCGGTAGAAGTTAATCCTGAACCTTCCCATTTTAGAGATACTCAGAGCCAAGTCCAGCTCATTCTTTTTAAGGAACCTTTCCTTCTGTTCTTCGGTCAGTATCTGACTCATTGTCTCATCCATATCTGCCTGGGTCAGATTCTCACATTCTAAAAACAGAAGAGCCCCATCCACCCTTATAGTGGGTTTCACCCCTACCCTGAGATGTAGGTCCGAGGCTTTCCTTGCCAGGACCTCTGCGAGCATCTGTTTTAAGTTCATCTTTAGTTTAACCTCCCTGATCATAAGACTTCTTCTCTTTCTATTTTCGGCTGAAATAATAGACACCTTAATACCTCTTAATTGGTTCTTTTGAGAAAAAAAACTAACTGGAAAGAGAGTGGTCGGGCAAGGGTGCCCGACCTACGGGAGCAAATACTTTTTCTTCTCACCGGCATTCCGCTATATACGGAACAGCCCGGCAAACAAGTTTTCCAGAGATTTCTTATAAACTACCTCAAAATGAAAAGGTGTCAGGAGGTAACTCCTGACACCACCTTAAAAATGGAGTGTAAACCTTTAGGTTTACAAAATTGAATTTTATGATCTTAAGGATTTAAAGTAAAGCTAAAGTCTTCACCAGGATCCTGTGGACAAGACCTTGAGGCTTTACAACCCAATGTCTCTTCTCTTTTTTTTATAAAGGCTCAATTAAAAAAAGAGTCTGACCGAATTCAACTGGTTTTGCATTCTCCACCAAAATCTTAACCAATCTCCCGGCAACTTCTGATTCTATCTCATTCATCAGCTTCATCGCCTCTACCACACAGACCACCTGTCCGGCGCTTATTATCTGACCTACATCCACATAGGGCTTTGCCCCGGGTGCTGG
>JAZDLB010000100.1:0-2627 GCA_043802565.1 Candidatus Zixiibacteriota bacterium
AAATCAGCATATTCATAACTTAAAGGCAAATCCCGGCCCACTAAAGTTAACTCATATTTAAACCTTTTGATATCACCTAAGTTGATATTTCCATAAAGAAAAATCTCTCCTTTTATTTTCTTCTTGGGAAAGATACGACGCCAGAACTTTTTCAAAAGGTTATCATTAGTCATTTTCTCCTGCGAGGCAAAACCTCTGACCTCATCTATATAAAGATTTTCGTTTTCCATCCTCAATTTACCCCGAACTTGGGTAATCGGGTTCTGGATAGGAACTAATTTCAAAGTTCCTAAAGAAAGTTCCAGATCCCCTTCTAACCTTGGATGAAGAGGAGATCCAGTTATGACAACTTTGCCTTTAAATAAACCCTGCAGATACTCCAGGTCCGGTATAAAAAGATTAATAAGACTGAATCTATTACCTTCTCCTTTAAAAACTAAATTCTGAGGCTGGTCTAAAAACCTATCCGCAACCGGGTAAAATGAAAGGTTGATCGGGATAATACCGGAGAGAGAATAATTCCCATCCGGATGCATGAGTGAAACTTTATCTAAAAAAAGTTTTTCATCTTTATATGACATGCTCCCACTCAAAAACCCTAAATCCACACCTTCATAATTTATATCCCTGATCTCAGTATAAAGATTCATCTCTGGGTTTTTAAAATCTCCCTTAAGCTCCATAGTTGCATCTAATTTCCCATCTATTCTTCTTGTCGGAAACGACAACCTTTCCCAGGGTAAAACCTGCATATCTTTCAAGTCCAATTTCAGATTCATTCTCTCATAATAATCCATTCTACCTGAAAGCGAAAAACTCCCACCATTCATTCTAAAATTATTTTCTATAAATCTAACCTCTAAAGTATCTATCTCGATCCTGGCCGGGATTGCTGATTCTATTTTATTCCCACGGTAATCAAGACTTATCTTCTCAAGAGTAAGGTTTTGAGGATATCTGGATATATCCAGATTACCAAAGAAAATTAAAGAAAGTGAGTTATTGAACATACGGGTGGTGTCTATTCTAACCGAATCACCTTCTAATAAAATCTGGGAAGAAAGTGAATCAAAGGGAATTCCCCAGGCATTTCCCTTCAAGAGTAGTAACTGTACTGTTCCTCCTTTTCTGCTGATAAACTTCTTTATTTTCAAATCCGATTTTAGATCAGAGCAGAAAAGCTTGTAACCCCAGATCGAATCGGACTCAAATCTACCTTCCAGTGCAAAATCTGAGAATGGACCAAAGGCTATGAATTCAAATCTTCCTCTACCTTCTATCTCCTTGACAAAGGTTTGACCCTTAAAATCTCTAAGGTCTTTGAAAATCGCTTCTCCTTTCAGGTTTAAAGAATCATTAAAGCCAACTCTCCCCTCTCCAACTATTTCAGTATTCTTATACCAGAGATGAAAATCTTTATCGAACTTTACCTCAGCTATGGATACGGAGAGATTTCCTGAGGCTTTAGAAAAGCTGTAGCGATCAAATTTTCCCGGTTCTAACTCTAAGCCAAAATTCAACCATAAATCCTTCTCATTAAGACCTTTTCCTTTCATATCCAGATTCCCGGAAAGATCACTGTGCAAGGAAGTGGAAACGATATTTGCCAAATCCAAGCTTTCCACCTTCCCCTTGAGTAGATAACTTTCTGGTTTTTCCTCTAAGTTCAATTCTCCGGCAAGCTGAACCGGAGCCCGAAAGGCTTTACCTCGAAGGGAAAAGAAGGTAAATTTTCTTTTTTCATAAAGGAAATTAGTTTTTAATCCGCTTAGCTCTTTACCGAACAAATTACCATCTAAAACTACATCACCATTCAACCTGCTCTGATTTCCCTTTACGTATCCCCCTAAATTCAACTTTCCTTTTAGAGCTACCCCGCTAATCTTTTTTACATCCGACAAGTTGAATGGCTCCCCTTTTAAATTTATAGAAAAAGAGAACGGTTTTAAAATAAAAATCCCGTTCTTAAATTCTATTCTGGAATCAGTAGTTTCAAGTTTCAATTTCTCTAAGTACACTTCTCCTGTTTTAATTTTAGACTTGCCACTGATTTTTTTTACTCTTAAAACGTCTTTAGCTTTAGCGAACAAGCTACCATTTAAAAGATTTAAATTTATCCCCTCCCTGTTTTTATTTAAAGAAAGAGCAAAATTTATGCTGTCCAGGGTAAAACTATTTTGAAGGCTCACCAAATCAAAACTACCATCTTTGAACAAAATAAAGGGGAAGGAAAGATTTGAAACAGCTCCAGTTGTCCTTTTCTTCTTTTTCAAGGTCGGAACCAGAAAGCGCCCATCTGAAGCTTGTTTTATCTGAATCCTCGGGTGATAGAATTCAACTGTGCTGAAGCTCCATTTTTTCTGGAGGAGATCAAGTGGATTAAAAGTCAGAGTTAACTTCTCCAATTTTAATAGAGTATATTCAAAACCCTTTTCTACATATTCCAACTGCAGATTTTCTACGATGACCTCTCCCCAGATATAGCCCCGTATTTTACCTATTTTTATTTGAACCGGAGTATCCTTATCAGTCAGGCTGGATAAATATCTGGCAACCTGAGCTTCTAAAAATCTAGTCTGGGTCAATAAAAGATAAAGGGTGAGAAACAAGAAGATTATTATACAGAA
>JAZDLB010000101.1:0-3613 GCA_043802565.1 Candidatus Zixiibacteriota bacterium
AGCTACCCGACACAAGAAGATTTTTCGATCAGGTTGTTGGAGCCCCACGATTTAGATTTTGTCGGGTAGTCTGCGACAGCCCGACCTACAAAATTTTCAGATCTAATATTCAACCTCAACCAGATGGCAATATCCGCAGAATCCTTTCGCCTTTGAGTGACATTCGTAACAGAAATATCCATCATCCTCGTGCCAGGGTCCTTTTCCTAAATTAGAAGAAAAGCCGGAAGGATGAATATTATGGTCATTCCCCCTGCCCGGATTTTTATCCTGATGACACCAGGTGCAAATCGGGTCAGCATTTTCGTGACAGGAGGCACATAACTCCATATCTTTTTTAGCAAACTCTCCATGTTTTGTCCCTGCCCAATCCGGGATAGAATGATTTAAAGGCTTTCCACCTTCTTGAGAATGACAGCTATTGCAAAAATCTCTGGTAAGATGGCAGGATAGACAATCTTTCTCTTTGGATCTGGCATCCAGCCCATGAGTATAATTATAATTCAAAGGATGGGTAGCCTGGAAAAGATTATCTCCTTGATGGCATTTCTGACATAAATCCTGATTCTGGTGGCATTGAATACATTTTTCAGTTTTGATTGAAGCCTGATACTGATGGGAGTGCTTCCAGTCCTCTGGATGATATTTTCTCAATTTCATCTTAGCATGGCAGAGCTCACAATAGTTAGGCACTTTTAGACCCTCGTGACATTCATAGCATTTACCCATATCCGGCATATTTTCAGAAGTCAACCTGTCTTTTTTAATAACTTCTCCATGACAGAAAGAACATTCTGCTTTTCTTCCTAAATGTTTTTTATGAGAGAAAATAAAATCCCTTTTGGGATTAATCAGAGCCTGTGGATTATCTTTATCTATATGGCAAACTGAGCATTCACCCGGCAGGGTCTCACCATCGTGACATTGAGTGCAGATATCCATAGATGGCAGGTTCTTATCTTCTGATTTATCACTCTCTTCCATCTGAGTATGGCAGTTAATGCAGGGTTGATCCGAATGTTTCTTATGCGAATAGATAATATCGCTTTTGGGAATCTCTAAAGTAGCAAAAAGTGCTGAGATTAAAATCAGACTGAACAGGATAATCAAAATAGCTCCACTTACCTTTTTACTTGAAAATCTCATCTATTCCCTTTCTTCGTGTTCTTAGCCACATCCGTGGCGTTCGTAGGACCGGCACCCTTGCCCGTCATTTTTCTTTTTTTGTTCTGTCAGGTCCCAAACCTGACAGAAATTTTTTCTTCGCAGTTCAAACTTCTCATCCTATTCTAAAACGAAACTCCGAATCTGTAACTTGCTTTCCCCTGTAATCTCAGATCATAATTTTTGATTTTATTTCTGACATCCTGCACCTCCAGTGCCAGCTGGAAATTTCTTAAAGGCTCCCATTCCACCCTGGAGGAGATGGCCAAAGATTCATCCTTACTTTCCTGTTCCTCGTCGATTTTATACTTGCCATAATCCGCACTAACTGAGAAGACGAAATTTTTATTGAAAGTATGAATAATTTTACCATAAACTCCATTACTTTCTCCACCATAACCTCTTCTAAAATTAAGCCCTAAAGCGATAAAGGAATATTCGACCCCGAACCTTGTCCGGCTGGAGTTATCCGATTTATACAGGGTTAAATCATATTCAGAAGAAAATCTGAAATTTTTGATAGGCTGATATGTTCCTGTGAATCTATAAAGAGAATAAGATTCTTGTTTGAACACGCTAAAGATGGAATTAGAATATATGCTTGGTTGCCGGTATTGATACTCTAAAGAAATATAAAGTTCACCAAATAGTTCTGAGCCTGTTCCTCTTAGGGTAAAGTTTTGAGCTTTCTTATAAACTAAGTTGTAGTAAAACTGGCTAAAGAAATCAAATTTCTTGTGCAGATGAGTAAGATTTGCTGCGAGGAACTGCTCTTCTTTGGTTTTCTCCCGCTCTTTTTGAACATAACTTATAGCTAATCTGGTATCTTTCAAATAAGTAGTAGCTAATTCCCCACCGAAAATATGGCTTTTCTCCCAGGTATCTAGATTGGTAGATCTTTCTCTGGGAAGCTGAAACCCAACATAACCAGTAAGCTGAAGCTTCTGTTTTGGCTTGAAATCAAACCTCAACCCATCCATAGTCCCGTTCCCCACTCCCGCATAAAGAAACTGCCGGCCTAATCTCAGATTTAAAACCTTCTTGATATTTTTCCAGTCTAAATAAACGTTGTAGATTTTGGTTGTGGGATCATCTGGACCCTTATGAATAAAATCTGTGGTGGAGCGAAAATAGGTATGAAAGGAAAGGGTTTTTGTTCCTATCTGGTTTAAGTCAAACCTGAAACTCTGATAAGCTCTAAAGTAAGATGTTTTCTCTTCAGTATAGAGGTCCTGGGTCTGGTAGGAATTAAAATAGGTAGAGATATTCCCTTTAAGTTCTCCAGCTAAGCTTTGTTTAAAAAGAACTAAACTTAAAAAAATTACAATACTTATTCCTCTTTTCATCCTAACCTCATTTAGGAGTGATCGATCAATCGTGAATATTTCCTGTATAATCTTTAGTCCAACGTGCCCCTATCCTTGGTCCCGTCTCTGGATTATGGCATTTACGTTTACAGAAATTGGTTTCCTCCTCTGGATTTATCAGCATGTGAGAATGCCAGTTGATAACTTTATTGTCTTTAACTGCCGCCACTCTCACCGTGTCACCTGAACTTGGATCTCTCCAGCTATCCATAGTAGCATCATGACAGGCAACACAAGCCACATCCTCATGAGGTTTATTTCTCGGGATTTTCTTATCACTATGACATCTATAACAGGTAATCGGTGCCAGAGAATGAACCCTGTCGTGACAGTCAAGACATTTATACCGAGAATGACGATCATTTTCTACTCGGTCATAAAGAGAATCCAATGAGGGGAAAACTGTCATTACATCAACATTGATATCCCCTTTTAGAAACCTCCATTCCTCGTATTGAGGATATTTTTCAACCCCCTGGCTAACTAAAGAATCCCAGTATTGAAAACCATCAGGATGGTAATATCCTTTCTGGTTATAATTTGTATAAAACCCCGTATGGCAAATTCGACATAAATCATTAGAGCTTCTTAGCTCATCACCAGTAGAAAAATCGTGAGCTTCGACATTACTGGTCCAGATAATTGCCCAGTTTGTCATCTTGTCCGCCTGTTCAAGCCGTTCGCCTCTTAGCAAATAACCCCAGATGTCCCATACATCATCTTCACCACCAATTCCATAAACGGTTCTAATCCTCACCGCTTTAAAATGACAGGTTGCGCAAGTCAGGTGGCATTTACCGCATTGGGCTTTATTATAATCTTTACCAATTTCAGTTCCATTTTTAAATTCCTTATGAGAGTTCTTAATATCCCCTATCAGATAATGCTGGCTTGTAAGAAAACCTAATTGTTCAGTATGGCAATTAACACAGGCGACAGAGGCTTGTGTGGTATAATTCCTGGTGAGAATTGTATCCTCCGCGCTGAAATTAGCCCAGCCACCATAAATTTTTGGCACCTGTGAATGTCCTTTATGAAAAACTATATCCGTATGGCAATCCAGACATCGATTAGCCCTGTGG
>JAZDLB010000102.1:0-2687 GCA_043802565.1 Candidatus Zixiibacteriota bacterium
TGGACCGATCATTATGATATTGTTAGGCATTATCTCGTCTTTTAGCTCACCTTTAACCTGCTGTCTTCTCCATCTGTTTCTTAAAGCGATAGCCACAGATTTTTTGGCATTATCCTGTCCGATTATATATTTATCTAACTCTTCCACAATCTCTTTGGGCGTAAACTCTTTCATCTTCTCCTCTCTCAAGTTATCCTTGTTTTCTGGAGTGTATCCGCCTCAGGCGGACAGCTTTACTTTTAATCAATTTGGTAAACCTTTAGGTTTACACTCCATCCCTCGGCTGAAGCAAAAGTTAACTCTGCCCCTGTTCTGACGCAGGCCTAAAGCCTGCGGCTACCTTAATAATACTCTATCTTATCCTACAATTCCTCAATTGTTATTTTATCATTCGTGAAAACACAAATAGAGGAAGCGATCTCTAAAGATTTTTTAACAATCCCCCTGGCATCTAAATCCGAGAACTCCACTAAAGCGCGAGCCGCAGCTAAAGCATAAGGACCACCTGAACCTATGGTAATGATTCCATCATCCGGCTCTATAACATCACCGTTTCCAGAGATAATTAAAGCATGCTCTTTGTCCAGAACTGCTAAGAGAGCTTCTAATCTTCTTAAATATTTATCCATCCTCCACTCTTTAGCTAACTCCACCGCAGCTCGATAAAGATTACCGTGAAATTCTTCTATCTTTGCCTCAAACCGATCAAACAAAGCAAAGGCATCTGCAGAAGCCCCGGCAAAACCAGCTAATATGGTATTATTATAAAGCCTTCTTAGCTTTCTGGCATTCTGTTTTATTATAGTATTCTCCAGGCTCACCTGCCCATCCCCACCTATAGCCACCTTCCCTTTATGCCTGATCCCTAAAATAGTCGTCCCGTAGAATTTTTTTGTAGATTCAATCATAAATCACCTTTATTTTTTATTTCAAGCTTTATATCCTGATCTCGGATGAGCTTTTTTATAGACCTTTTTCAGTCTATCCATAGATACGTGAGTATAAATCTGAGTAGTGGATAGACTCTCATGCCCTAACATCTCTTTAACTGCTAAAAGGTTTGCTCCTTCGTCTAAAAGATGAGTGGCAAAACTGTGCCTTAAAATATGAGGTCTGGTTTTCTGATCCTCGGTTACTTCAGCCCCATACTTTTTAACTATCCGGGCTATCCCTCTCCGACTGAGCCTCTCTCCATATTTATTTACAAAAAGGTAATCGGTTTCTTTGTTTTTTAGACTGCTTACCTTATCTTTTGAATCGAGATATTCAACTATGGTCTTGGAAGCATTTTCCCCTAAGGGAACAATCCTTTCCTTATTCCCTTTTCCTAAAACTCTTATTTCGCCAGTTTGAAAATCTATATCCTCTCTGCTCAAGGAGCTTATCTCGGATAATCTAATTCCGGTGTTATATAAAAGCTCTATAATGGCTCTATCTCTCCATCCCGCTACTTTTTCCTCATATAGATGTGGCTCCAGGATATTTTCCATTTGAGCCTGGCTCAAAATCAGGGGCAATCTTCTCTTTCTCTTCGGTCCTTTCAGGCTCAAGGTAGGATTTGACTTTATTTTTAGCTTCTTTTGTAGAAAATTGAAAAAAGACCTTAAGGTAGAAAGCTTTCGTTCAATAGAGCTTGGATCAAAACTTTCCTGGCTTAGATGGATCAAGAAATTTTTGATATTATTCCTGTGTATGAAATCCGGTGTAATCTTTACCTTCAGCTCAGATTGAAGAAAATCCAAAAAGGAGTTAAGATCTTTTTTATAGGCGAGAACGGTATGTGGAGAGAAATTTTTCTCCGCGCGTATATAAGTTAAATATTCATCAATATAATCTTTCAGTTCCTTCATAAAAATTAAACCCTATTCTTTTACCTCTATCTTTTCCTCGGACTGGCTTTTTTCATATTTACACTTCAGGCATAAAAGATATTCCCCCTTGGATTTGCTTTCTTTAAAAACCAGAAAATTCGCCCCGCATTGTGGACAGCTTTCCTTGACAGGTTTGTCCCAGGTGGCAAATTTACAAGCCGGATAATTTGAACAGCCAAAAAAGATTTTACCCCTTCTGCTCTTTTTCTCCACAATAAATCCCCCACACCCTTCTTTCGGGCAGGTAATTCCTAAAGAGTAGGGTTTGGTATTCCTACATTCAGGATATTTAGAGCAGGCTAAGAACTTACCGAATCTCCCATTCTTCAGAACCATAGGAGAACCACAGAGATCGCACTTTTCCTCGGTCAGAAGATTTCCTTCATTGTTCAAAGGTTTAGTATTTTTGCATTCCGGAAAACCTGAGCAGGCTAAGAACCTTCCATGCCTTCCCCATTTTATCACCATAGGACTGCCGCATTTCTCGCAGGTCTCCTCGGTTTTTTCCTGGAGCGTGCTTTTGATCTCCTCTCTTTTCTTCTCCGCCTCCTCTAAGATAGACTTAAATGGGGTGTAAAAGTCCTTTAAAACCTCCACCCAGTTATCTTTCCCCTCCTCAATCCGGTCCAGCTCCTCCTCCATCTCCGCGGTGAAACCTACCTCAAAGAGATCAGTAAAATTCTCAACTAAAATCCGATTAACCGTTTTTCCAAGTTCGGTGGGGAAAAGTTTCTTCTTCTCTTTTATTACATATTTTCTATCTTCAATCGTCCCCACGATCTGAGCGTAAGTGGAAGGTCTACCGATACCATTAGC
>JAZDLB010000103.1:0-5367 GCA_043802565.1 Candidatus Zixiibacteriota bacterium
ATTCCAGGGATGGCGGCGCAAAAGAGCGGATTGCGATTGTCGCCAGAGAGAACGGAGTCTTCAGATGCCATACCGTATTCAACTGCCAGAAGGTCTGTCCTAAGGATTTGGACCCCAGCGGTGCCATAGCCAGGCTGAAGATGAAGACGGTGTTTAAGAAGTATTAGATTTGATTCTTTGTGGATTTTTTGTAGGGGCGACCCCCTCCTTCGGCTCCGCTCAGGACGGTGAGCTTGTCGAACCGTGTGGTCGCCCGCTTTTTTTATTTAGTAGTGCGACCCTTTTCCTATAACGGAGACTACGAGCCAGCCTGCCCTTTGGGCGTCTGGCGTAGCCACCGTAGGACAGAGTCGCCAACAAAAATGACGTCGGGCCTAAAACCCGACGCTACAAATTGACCTCACCCTGACCGTTCGGCTGTCTTCGACCCTGAGCTCAGACCGAAGGGAGCTCACGCCGAAGCCCTCTCCCGTAAAGGGAGAGGGAACATGAGAATCATCTACCTTCAGTTTTCCCTCCTTTGACAAGGAGGGTTAGGCATTACCAACAGGAATCTCTTCCGCATCATTCGTCACGGTGGTAGTGGTCGCCGTTTTATATTCGCCAGTATTTTGCGAACTACGAGTCATCAGCTCAACGATGTATTTTGTTTGTTTGTGAAAATGAATGTACATTGCCATCAGATTGACTACTTCTTCTACGGCAGATGGACGGACCAGCAATATAATAAGGATGTTTCTCCAAAAATAGTAAGCGGTTGACGGCGAGAACCCAAGCTGCTTGATCAGCCGGAATAATGCACGTATGGTGTTTAGCTTCCTGGAAAATGAAAGCCGGTGTTTTCTACTAACTTTCAACACCAGGCCCAATCTTAGACATCTATTGAAGTATCTCCTTCCATTATATACCTCTTTTAGTATGTACACAAAATCGTCTATTATCTCTTTCCTGGGCCTTTTTGTGACGAAATTAAGTCCACTGGTGGCTTGATCAACGTTATCCTTGTTGTCTGGATCCAACAGGTTGGTATGTTCAAATAGCCGTTTTTCTTGTTCCAGTCTGCGAGTCAGCTGAGTACCGGGGAGTGCGTATAGCAAACCTACCATAGCCATACAGATCTTATTATGTTCGATAGAGTCGGCAATTAGTCTGGTTGTCTCACTAGTTTCATTATCAAATCCGACGATATAGCCACCATTAACCACCATTCCATAATGGTAGATTCTTTGAAGATCGTCATAGAGTTTTCGATTGAGGTTCTGCATTTTCTGATTGGATAGTAATACCTCCTCGCTCACCGATTCGATGCCAATGAATACGTACCTGAAGTCTAAATCTCGCATTAATCCAAGGAGATCCTCATCATCTGCAAGGTTGATAGACGACTCCGTCGAGAAAAAAAATGGATAATTATGGGCTTGCAACCATTTTCTGAGCACCTTTAGAGTTTGTTTTACTTTTCCTTTATGTCCTATGAAGTTGTCATCAACAAAATCAATATGACCTCTATACCCGAGGTCATAAAGTACACTAAGCTCGTTTACGATTTGCTGTGGTGTCTTAGTCCGTGGCACCCTGCCGTAAAGCTCGATAATATCGCAGAACTCACAGTTATATGGACAACCACGGGAAAACTGGATACCGATCATCAGATAATCATCTAAAGACAGTAAATCGAAACGTGGAACAGGACTGGTGATAAGATCAGGCTTATTCTCAGAGGGGAAATAGACCCCACTTTGTGCGCCCCCGTGAAGATCATTTAGAAATGGTTGGATAGTATCTTCAGCTTCACCCAGAACCAGATAATCAGAACCTTTATAAACCTCCGGTTGTGAAGTTGGATCAGGGCCGCCGGAAACAACCTTTTTACCACGCGCATGAACTCTGTCAATCAGCTTCAGAAACCCAACTTGCTGTGATAGCATTCCGCCAATGAATACCAGATCAGCCCAGTCGATATCAGAATCATACAATTCGGTTACATTCATATCGATTAGTCTGATATTCCATTGCTTTGGTAGAAGTGCTGCCAGAGTTATCATTCCCAGCGGCGCGGCTGGATATTTGGAGCCGACCAATTTACAAACTTCCTTATAGTTCCAGAATCCAAAGGGTGAAAATTCAGAATAGATTAGTAATGCATTTTTCATAAGTCCCGACTTGAATAAGGTTGGGTACCAAGTTACTGGAATTCGGGTCCATTAACAAGCGTTTTCTGAATGTTTCCCCCTCTCCCTGTCACTTTCCAAAGAGTGGAGAGGGGACTTAAATCTCCTTACTTGTTTGGAGATGTTTATTTTTGTAAAAATTCCTGTTTCCAATTTAATTTTATCTCAGGTTTTCCTTTCCTTCTTTTTGGCGGCGGGGAAGAGGATATTGTTAAGGATTAAACGATAGCCGGGTGAGTTTTTGTGCAGGCTTAATTCTGTGGGGGGGTCTCCTACCCGGTGTTCGTAGTCTTCCGGGTCGTGTCCGCTTAAAAAGGTAAAGGTTCCTCTTCCGAAATTACCGTGGATATACCTGACCTCATCTACCCCCTCAACTTCTCCTAAGACGGTTACATATTTTTTCAGAAGAGATTTTCTAAAGGCAGTGGTCTGTCCCATAAAACCTCTGACCACATTCACATGGTCCTGGACCAACATCGAGGGAACCGGGTCTAATTTAGCTGAGAAATCGAACAGGGTAAAATAGTCATTCTGTGCATCTAATCCCCACATTAAACGGTCTATATAGGTATCGATATCAGAATGTCTGTATTCCATTGGGTCCAAGGATAAAGAGAAATCGGTAAAGGAGAAACTTTGGGTATAGTCTAATTTATTCTGGCAATCCGGGTCAGGTGGGTCACCATCGAATTGCTGTGGTACTATATCCGTCTTTTCTGCGGATAGGGTTATATCAATAGTTTCCGGAGCTGAGCACATAGCAAAGAGAAACCCACCCCGGGCAACATAATTTTTTATAGCTTTTGAAATCGCTTTTTTCTCCTCTGAGACTTTTTTAAATCCCAACTTTTTTGCAGTAGCCTCATAGATTGCTTGCTCTTCTTTATACCAGGGCTCATTCCTGAAAGTGCCATAAAACTTCCCATATTGACCGGTGAAATCCTCATGATGAAGGTGTAGCCAGTCATATTTTTCCAGCTCACCTTTTAGGACTTCCTCATCCCATAAGGTTTTATAAGGAATCTCAGCATAAGCCAAAGCTAATCTGACAGCATCATCCCAGGGCTCTTTATTGGGTGGAACATATACTGCTATCTCTGGTGCCTTTTCCAATAAGACCACATCCATATTATTCTCCTCAATCTCTTTATAGATAGCTCCGGCTTGGGAGAGGTCTATTTTTTCAAAAGAAACGCCCTGCAACCTGCAACGGTCAGCTATATCTTCTCTATAATCTGCCATAAAAGAGCCAGCTCTATAATTTAAGAGCCATTCCACATTATAACCCTGTTTCAAGCACCAGAAGGCTACTCCATAGGCTTTAAGGTGGTCAGTTTGGGATAGATCCATTGGGATTAAGAGTTTTTGAGCTTCTATATTTCCAGGGAGCAGGATAAGTATAAAAAAAAGAAAGAATAGCGATACAATTATTTTTCTAAACATAGTGGCACCTGTTTTTCGTAGCGCGAGGCTTTTAGCCTCGCAATGCGACCCTGAAAGGGTCGCGCTACAAGTCTTTGCTCAATAAATCAAACAACTACGAGGTTGGATTTTTAGATGAGTTTTTATTTTTATTTTTTCTTAACTCCTCCTTCTTTTTATTCCACCACTCCATCCTTTTTTTTATCTCTTTTTCAAACCCGAAATCTGTGGGGAGATAATACCTTCTTCCTTTTAAATTATCCGGCAGATACTCTTCATCTACGAAATGATCGGGAAAGTCGTGTGGATACCTATAGTCTTTACCATAACCTAATTCTTTCATCAGTCCAGTAACTGGATTGCGAATATGCAAGGGGACTGGCAATGCCTGTGTTTCCTGAATATCTTTCTGGACTTTTCCAAAGGCTTTATAGATGGCATTGCTCTTTGGGGCTGTGGCTAAATAAACCACTACCTGAGCTAAGGTAAGTTCTCCTTCAGGTGTTCCTAAAAAATGATATGCTTCTTTAGCCGCAATAGCTACCTGTAATGCCTGCGGGTCGGCATTTCCTATATCTTCGGTAGCAAATCTGATTAATCTTCTGGCTATATAAAGGGGGTCTTCTCCGCCAGCTAACATCCTGCCCAGCCAGTATAAAGCCGCATCCGGGTCTGACCCTCTTAGACTTTTATGTAGAGCTGAGATTATATTATAATGCTCTTCTCCGGCTTTGTCATAAACTAAAGCCTTTTTCTGCATTGCCTCCTGGGCTATCTGTAAAGAGATATTTCTTATCCCTTTCTCATCCGGGGAAGTGGTCATAACTGCAAATTCTAAGGTAGATAAAACTATCCGGGCATCTCCATTTGCCATCTGGACTATGAAATCTTTGGCTTTTTCCTCCAGGTTTATTTTTAAATTACCGAGACCTTTTTCCTTATCCTGCAAAGTTCGATTTAAAATTTCTTTCAGCTCCTCTTCCGTTAAAGGATTTAAGGTATATACTATGGTTCTGGAAAGTAAAGCGGAGATTACCTCAAAAGATGGATTTTCAGTAGTGGCTCCAATTAAGATTACATTCCCTTTTTCAACATGGGGTAAAAAAGCATCCTGCTGGGCTTTGTTGAATCTGTGGATTTCGTCAATAAAAAGTATGGTTTTCTTATTATAGAGCTTTTTCTGTCTGGTGGCATGGGCGATTATCTCTTTGATCTCTTTTATCCCTGAGGTGACCGCAGAAAAGGCGCAAAAATCTGCACCAGTATAATTGGCGATGATAAAAGCTAAGGTGGTCTTGCCCGTTCCCGGAGGTCCCCAGAAGATTAAAGATTGAAGCTCCCCTGTTTCTATGGCTTTCCGCAGGACACTACCAGGAGAAAGTATATGTTTCTGCCCCACAAACTCCTCAAAATTCCTGGGCCTCATCCGGTCAGCTAAAGGAGTTTGCTCGATTTTCTTATCTTTTTGTTTCTCGAAAAGGTCCATAAATTTTTCTTTGGAGTGTAAAGTCTCAAGATCCTGGTGACTTTAGCTTTACCTTTCTGTTGTGCGGGGTTGGGAGCCCCGCCTACGATTCCTATTATTTTCCCCTCCCTTGATGGGTGGGTTATGGGGTGGGTGACCCCTCTCCCTAACCGTTCGGCTGTCTTCGATCCTGAGCTCAGACCGAAGGGATCTCACGCCGAAGCCCTCTCCCGCAAGGGGAGAGGGGATTATATCTTTCGTAGGGCGAGCACCCTTGCTTGCCAAAAAGCCTCAAATCTTACAGAGCTT
>JAZDLB010000104.1:0-2182 GCA_043802565.1 Candidatus Zixiibacteriota bacterium
CCTATCAGGGGAAGTTTCCCCTGCAAATCGCATCTATCCTTAGGATAACTCATATTCACCCTGGCAGTGTCAACCTCTAAATCAGAGAACTCAGATATTAAAGTGGAATGAGTCCCAATAAATTCCTCCAACCCGCAGGCCCAGTATGGTAGAATTATTTTTTTTAGATGTAAAATATCATAAGCAAAATCACCTTTGCTAAACAAATTAGTGACTTCCCACTCAGAATAAGGATATATGATTATATTCCAACCGATTAAAACTAATTTACCTCCTGCATTCAAATAGAGTCTTAAATTTACCAGAGTACTATCAAAGCTACTATAAAATGGTCCAAATCTCCCTTCAGAATGAATTATACAAACTGGATAAGGACTTAATTCTTTAAGAGGGATATACTGAATCGAAAACAGATCATGCTTTGAGTAAATAAAAGGGTAGCCCTGTAATGCTCTATTGTAAAAAGCATTGACGCTATCATCCTGAACAAATACTTTTCCACCTGGATTACTCATGTCCACCAATAGAACCCCCTGGTCAAAAGCCATTGTATAGGCATAAACACTTTCTGAAGGAAAACTCTCCAAACCCTTTCTATCAATGGCTGAAACAGCATAATAATAAACCACACCGTCTTCGATATTTTTATCACAGAAATTGGTATCAAGACCTGATAAACCTATACCTTTTATAAATTTGTATTCTTTCCCTTCCTCTTTTCGATAAATTTTATATCCTACAACATCTTTTTCCGGATGAGGCTTCCAGGCTAAGCAAATCTCATTTTTATTGGTAATAGCTACAAGACCAGTTGGGGGCATAGGCTTTCCAGCTAAAACTTCAAGCTCTCTAGATCTTTTTCCAGCTTTACCAGTCTCATCCACACTGGAAATGGTATAATAGTAGGTATCCCCTTCAATCAATCCCTTATCCAGAAAGAAAGTATCTGGAATAACCACAGAGTTTACTGAGTAATCTGGATATTCGCCTGAAATAGAACTTCTGTAGATATTATAACCTTCTAAATTATGATGCTTTTTAGGAGACCAGGATAAAAGCAGAGTCGAATCAGGCGAATTCAAAACTTTTAAATCTCTCGGCGGACCTGGTGGTGGTAGAGTATAACCGGACTCATAGACTCTTTGGGCCATAACGGCATTTAAAAATAAATCGTTGAAGTTAAGATTCGAATAATAAGTCTGGGGATTTTGATAGTCAAAAGGATTTTCCCCTTTGTGTAGACTGTCCCCCATTATTATCCCTACTACAAAACTAATGCTCTCCTTTGCCGGAATATCAAAAGGGCCAAATGAATAAAGAAATCTGGTATCATACCCATCAGCTAAATCTGCACAGATGGCTGGTGGTGGCAACCAGCCGGAATCGCTCTGATCGATACAGGTATAGATCTGGTCATAATCAAACTCGCCATTGGACATTAAAAAATATTTAGCTCGATCACCACAGGGAGTCCCTTTACCCCCTTCACACCACATCCCATAAGTATTGTTCCAGAGGTCCCAGTTAGATTTCTTCCAGGGTCCAAAATCTAAATTTACAGGGTCATACCCTTCACTCACCCACCAGTTATATGATATTTTAGGCTCTGAATTGAAAGAGCTTAAAAGTTTAAACCCAAATACGCCGATGGGACTTTTAAAAGTGATTTGACCATTAACTAAGTCCCCATTATTATCAGCCGCCCAGGCTAAATCTATCTTTTTTGTCCCCTCTGGTACTTCAACCAATTTCTCTATGAAACCAGTAATGTCATCCCTCCAGCCAGAAGAATTTGAAAGATGAAGTATATCAGTATCCATATAAAATCCGATATAAGCTTTGGATATGAACTTATCCCCGAAATTTTTAACCTTATAATCCAAGAGAACAAAATCATCATAAGGTGGGCTTATCCAGGAATAACTATGTTGTGTAATTTCGATATTTAGAGGTTTATGGAATCTAAGATCATAAGGGTCATCGTATCCAGTATTAACCAAAGTATCGGTGTATATTGCCACGAACTCTTGGTCTCCAAATTCCTCCAACTTCTTAATCCCTCCATCGGGACAGTCATCCGGGAACATCTCAAAATTAGAAATCCAGCCATCAACTCCAACTGAGACCAGAGTCTCCCCTTCCACTATCCCTCCAACCCAGATAGCACCTTGAAAAAGATATT
>JAZDLB010000105.1:0-5392 GCA_043802565.1 Candidatus Zixiibacteriota bacterium
ATTATTCTCCCTCCAAGGTTGGCTTCTTTGTTTAAAATATTTATAGGTATAGATGATGTATTGGTAAGGTAGAGGGTGTCTTTGCTACAGAATTTGTCAATCTTTTTCAACAGGTCAACTTTTAAATCCTTATTTTCCAGGACTGCCTCAAAAATGACCTTGGAATCTTTGGCCATTCCCAGATCTGTCCCGGTTCGGACTAAAGAGAGTGCATCCTCAACATACTGATTAATGCAATCCAGATTTTCCACCAAATCCTGCCGGTCTTTGTACATCTCTCTTAGCATCACGCAAGCTTTTTCACCAGCTTTGACTAACTGGGACTTCAGATATTGCAATAGACCTGCAAGTGAATCGTAATCAATATCTATCAGATAGAGTCGATAATTTTTGTCCTTTTTCTAAGGTTTTTTTTTCAGTCTGGCCATCTCCAGAGCTAAAAGCAAAGCTATCCCGCTCCCCATCTTTCCCGCCGCCCCGATTACCGCAACCTCAGTTAATCTCTCATCAAAGTTCATAGACTAAACCTCCAGTTTTTGTGATTTATACCAAAAAAAGCAAAATAATTTCTTCGGTTTTATATATAATCTTTTTTAAATCAAGATTCAAGGATTTTCTTTCATACTTTGAGATTTTTTTCACAAGGTTTTTTATAGGGACAACCCTGGTTGAACTTTGTAAAATCCCGCTTTGCGGGGTGGTTGTCCGAAATCGGTAGAACAGACATTTTTGTCTGTTCTTTATTGTCAGACAGGAATGTCTGACTTACCGATATTTCTCATCTGGACAGGGACAAGCCCTGTCCCTACTTTTCTTCTGCGGAGCAGGGGTGCTCCGCCTACGATTCTTTCATTTTATATCTATCATCTGTCATCTGTCATTTATGTTACAACTATTGAACCTTTGAACTATTGAACTTTTATTTTTCTTCTTCCAACTCCATAATAGGTTCTTCGGTATCGACCATCTGGTTTTCTTTGAAATTAACCTTTTTTACTATCCCATCTAAAGCCGATTTTATCTCATGCTCCATCTTCATTGCTTCTACGATTGCCAGGCTCTGTTTCTTTTTTACCTTCTCACCTTCAGAAACTAAAATTTTAAGTATCCTTCCTGGCATTGGAGCACAGATTAATTGTTTACCTTCAGATAAACCTGATTCTTCTTCTTTTCTTTTAGCTCTGGTGGTTTCTTTTTCCTGAATTACAAATTGTTCACCCTGAATGAAGATATATCTTTTATTTTCAGTTTCAGCTAAATAGACTGTTTGAATCTTCCCATCGATCTCCATTGACAAACAGTTAGGGGAGATAACCTGACAGTCAAACTCTTTTTTCTTATTCCCGAAATCTACAGAGTATTTCTCACCCTTTTTCTCTATAGATATTTTATAGGTTTTATCCTCTAAGAGGAATTCAAATTCCATAGTTATCCACCTATTTCCCATTTGCCCAGCGAAAGCCAGGGGTCAAATCCTGTGGCTTTTGTTAATCTCCCTTTCACTGAGGTCTTGTTCATTGATAGAATAGCCCCAGCGGTTAAAGCCATCTCTTTAAATTTATCGCCGGCTCTTTTATCTTTCCAATCTCCCATATTCTTAGGGATGAAATCGGTCCGGGTATTACCGGCAGTGAATTCAGGATGGGATAATAAATCTTTAAGATAACCTATCTGGGTTTTAATCCCTAAAATGGCATAATCGGAAAGAGCCTGAATTGCCCTTTTCCTGGCAGATTCTCTATTCTCGCCCCAGCCGATAAGTTTAGCCAGAATCGGATCATAATGCATAGTAACTTCTATTCCGGAATAAAGTCCTGAGTCATTTCTTATTCCAGGCCCTGAAGGCTCTTTAACATATAAGATTTTCCCAAAAGAAGGGAGGAAATCGTTTTCTGGATCCTCTGCGTAGATTCTGCATTCAATCGCGTGTCCTCTTTGTGAAAGCTCCTCCTGCTTGAAAGGAAGTTTTTCCCCACTGGCAATTTTTATCTGAGATTTAACTAAATCTACTCCAGTTACCATCTCAGTTATGGGATGTTCTACCTGAATGCGTGCATTAACCTCTAAGAAAAAGTATTGGCCTTTTTCATCCAGGAGAAATTCTACTGTGCCGGCATTGTTATATGCAGCAGTTTGGATCACTTTTACTGCAGTATTCCCCATTTCTACTCTTAATTCAGAAGTTAAAGCAGTAGAAGGGGTTTCCTCTATGATCTTCTGATGTCTTCTCTGGATGGAACATTCCCTTTCAAAAAGATGGACTGCATTTCCATAATTATCTGCTAACACTTGAAATTCAATGTGTCTCGGTCTCTCCATACATTTTTCTAAATAGACCGATTCATCTCCAAAAGCAGACTTTGCCTCTCTCATACCGGCTTCAATTGAGGATTTTAAATCTTCTTTAGAGCGGATAATTCTCATCCCTTTTCCACCACCACCAGCAGAGGCTTTGAGCATAACCGGATAACCAATTCTTTCTGCCTGCTCTTCAAATTCCTTAAGATTTCCACCTTTCATTCTCATCCCGGGGATTATAGGGATTTTCACCTGGGTCATTGTTTTTCGAGATTCAATTTTATCTCCAACTAATCTTAATGCCTCTGAATTGGGACCGATGAAAATAATTTTCTCATCTTCACATCTTTTGGAAAAAAGATGATTCTCTGCTAAGAACCCATAACCTGGATGGATTCCTTCTGATTTGGTCTTTTTTGCCACAGCAATGATTTTGTCTATATTTAAGTAACTTTCTAAAGGAGGAGCAGCTCCTAAAAGATAAGCCTCATCTGCCAATTGAACATGCAGGGCTTTTCTATCCACATCCGAGTATATCGCTACAGTTTCAATCCCCATTTCCCGGCAAGCTCGGATAATCCGCACTGCAATCTCGCCCCGGTTAGCAGTTAGGATTTTTTTGAACATTTTTTTTGTATTTCGTAGGGACAGCCCTTGTGGCTGTCCGCATTAATGATTCGCACAGGGATAAACCCTGTCCCTACATTAGCGTCCGACAGAATCGTCGGACGTTACGATTTGTCATTGCGAGTTCCGAATTGTCGGAATGAAGCAATCCGTTTACTCTACCAGAAGCGGATTGCTTCGTCGTTCACCTTTGGTGAAACTCCTCGCAATGACAGATAACGCATCTCCTATTCTGAACTCCATTTCGGCTTTCTTTTCTCTAAAAAAGCGTTCATCCCTTCCTGTCCTTCTTCGCTGACTCTCATCTTAGCTATGACTTCAGCGGTATATCTTTTAAATTCTTCAGGTTTCATCCCTGGAACTTTCTGCAATAAATCTTTGCACATAGCTAAAGCTTTGGGACCTGAGGAAAGGAGCTGTTTGATCCTTTCGTTTACTGCTTCATCTAATTTTTCTTCTGTAACTACCTGGTTGGCCATACCGAATTGTAAGGCCTTTTGAGCATCTATTCTTTCGCCGGTTAAAAATAATTCCCGGGCTACTCTTTCACCGACTCTCCGCAATACATAGGGGGAGATACAGGCAGGGACTAAACCCAATTTTACTTCGGATAAGCTGAACTTAGCCTTTTCTGAGGCAATGACTATGTCACAGACCGCTACCAGTCCTGCTCCACCTCCAATAGCCGCACCATTAACCTGGGCTATGGTTGGTTGGGGAAGGGTGTACATCAAATAGAAAAGTTCAGCTAACTGCAGAGCTTCTTTTAGGTTTTCCTCATAGGAAAAGTTAATAACCCTTTTCATCCAGTTCAAATCCGCACCTGCGCAGAAGGATTGACCATTTCCGGTGAGAACTGCAATTCTGATTTTTTCATCAGTTGAGATATTTTTGAAAACATCAGAGAGCTCCAGGATCATAATATCGTTAAAAGCATTATGCACCTCCGGCCGGTTTAAAAAGATATGGGCAATTTGGTTTTCTGTTTTGAAGGTGATGGTTTGGTATTCTTTTTGGATCTCCAAAATTAGGTTCCTTTAATTTAAATTGCAAAGTTCAGTTAAAAAATTCTAAAAACCTTTTTAATAATATGCCTACTAGTAAGGAAAAAGAAAAATTCACCATAGTACCCACAAGATAGAACTCAGCCTTTTCTTCAATTTTCTTGGAGCGGGCGATAGATTTGGCTGTAAATATTATAGCTAAGCCGGTTAAGGCATCCATCAAAACTAAGGAAATTGTAATAAAGCTTTCACACAAACCTATAATTAGACCAGTATCCACCACTGGCTTACCCAGCTCAGTTTTATAACTTGGATCTACTTTACGTATGCAAAAACGAACTACCATACTGCCAAATATAAAACAAAATAAATACCCAGTTACTAAGATCAATAGATAAGTCCAATTCATATTCAATTCATCCTACAACCAAATATGGTTGTATCGCCGTTATACAACTATATTTGGTTGTAACCTTTCAGGAGTCGATTTAAAGCTTCTTCCGCCTCCTGTATTTTTATCCAATCGACACTTTTCAAAGTTTTGGCGATGTTCTGTTGAGAAACTCCAAGTTTATTAGCTAAATCACTCTGACTTTTTAGTTCACGGTAAAGTCTGACCACTTTTCTTTGGTTTTCAGTCCAATCATTCTTTATTATTGAAAGCAGATTCGATAAAGCGGCCAAAATATCGTCCAGAATAGGATTCCCCAGGTTAAAGAGAAAATCTTTTTTCTCCATCTTAACCTTTAAAAGAAGCTCGCCGGCAATTTTAAAGGCTGGGCCATCTATAATCGCTGCATCTTTAGTATTCAATCCAGCAGTCAAGAGTTCTTTCACAAAGATAAAACGAAACCTCAGAGGATAAATCATTTCATTGATAGAATCTGCTATACGATAGAGATTAGCGGTACTCTGAAGAACACTCGCGATCTCATCTCCACGTGTGATTTTTATAGGAGCATAAAAATCTTTTGCATAGATCACATTTATTTGCTGGTAAGTATCGACCAGTTTTCTTTGAGAAAGATCTCGATGGCTAATAGAAGAAGATCCTATTAGATCGGCTACCATAACAATTAACTTTCTTCTCATATTCTTATTAAAATTGCAATTTTAAGCATTTGGGCAGAGACAGAACCTGTCCCTACTTTTGAAATCGTCCGACGGAAACGTCGGACGTTACGTTTTTTTCATCTTTTATCCGTCATCCGCCATTATTTTTTCTTTCATCTTCCTTCTTTCGTATTCCTTTTTCCTTTGTCATTATTTCACATCCTGAAAATCCCATATTTAGTCTCAAGGATCTGAGTATTGAGTGCCATAGAAATCCCTAAAGCTAATGCAGTTCTGGTCTCCATAGGATCGACTATCCCATCATCCCATATTCGAGCGGTGCTGTAATAGGGACTTGATTCTTCTTCGTAGTTCTTTAAAATTGGCTCCTTGAATTTCTCCTGTTCTTC
>JAZDLB010000106.1:0-3742 GCA_043802565.1 Candidatus Zixiibacteriota bacterium
AATAGTGAATTTACATACCTTAAAACCTCTGGACAAGAAAACAATTATCAAAGCAGCCTTAGAAACCGGAATTGTCATTACTGCAGAAGAACATCAGATCGGCGGTTTAGGGAACTGGATTGCCTCTTCAATCCTTGAAGCAAAGGAGGTTTATCAGAAACCGATATTGTTCGGGATGGTCGGAGTGAAAGACCGGTTTGGCGAATCCGGACAACCCTGGGAGTTGATCAAGGAATTCGAGGTTTCAGCTGAGCATATTGCCCGTAAAGCCAAAGAGCTTTACGATCTAAAAAAGAGGAGTTAATTATTTAAGATTCAGTAATAGAAATTTTGGTCTAAAGAATCGGTAAACCAAAATTTGCGGTGCTGGGAGCACCGCCTACGAGTAGTAATCCATTGACCTTTCGTAGGGCGGGCACCTTTGCCCGCCAAATTTTAAAAAATTTTTTTCGGAGGATACTATGAGATTAGCCCAGAGAATGTCACGCCTGGGAACTGAAACTGCATTTGAGGTTTTAGCCCGAGCAAAACAATTAGAAAAAGAGGGGAAAAAGATCGTTCACCTGGAGATCGGGGAGCCAGATTTCGATACACCCTGGAATATCACCGAAGCAGCAATTAAAGCTATGAAAGAGGGGTGGACTCATTATGGACCCTCAGCCGGCCTGCCGGAATTAAGAGAGGTGATCGCTAAATATATCTCGGATACCAGAAAGATCAAGGTGGATAGTGATGAGGTGGTAGTTACTCCCGGCGGAAAACCTATAATGTTTTTCACCATCTTAGCTTTAGTGAACGAAGGGGATGAAGTAATTTATCCAAATCCTGGATTTCCTATCTATGAATCGGTGATCGATTTCATCGGAGCTAAGCCAGTTCCAATCCAGCTGCGCGAGGAAAAAGATTTCAGATTGGATATAACGGAGCTTAAGAAACTGGTTACTCCCAAGACTAAGATGATAATCATAAATTCACCTCAGAACCCCACTGGTGGGATTCTTACCCTGGATGATTTAAAAGCTATTGCCGAGATTGCTATTTCCAGGGATTTATATGTTCTCTCAGATGAAATTTATTCACGGATAATCTATGAAGGGGAACATCATAGCATAGCAACTCTTCCGGATATGAAAGAAAGGACCATAATCTTAGATGGACTTTCCAAGACCTATGCTATGACTGGCTGGAGATTAGGGTATGGAGTGATGAATAAAACTTTAGCTCCTCATATTGCCAGACTTATGACCAACTGCAACTCCTGCACTGCCAGCTTTACTCAAAGGGCAGCGATTGAAGCTATTACCGGAGATCAATCAGAGGCAGATAAAATGGTTCAGGAGTTCAGAAGGAGAAGAGATGTAATTGTGAAAGGGCTAAATGACATACCCAAACTTTCCTGCCTTACTCCTAAGGGCGCTTTCTATGTTTTTCCGAATGTAAAAAAGATCGGCTGGGATACCAAGAAATTAGCAGATGCAATTTTGAATGAAGCAGGGGTAGCGGTCTTATCCGGAACCGCTTTTGGGAAATTTGGAGAAGGCTACCTCAGGCTTTCTTATGCTAATTCAGTGGAGAATATAAATAAAGCTTTAGAGAGGATTAAGAAGTTTTTAACTGATTTGTAATCTAAAGCAGTAAGAGGTAAGACTTAAGACGGGAGATGGAAAAATAAAATAATAGATGTCTGGTTTAGAATGGTGAATGTAACGTCCGGGTTTATCCTGGACGTTTTTTTAATATGACCCCTTTCCTTTATAAGGAGCCTGGTAGAGACGCATTGCATGCGTCTCCAAATTTGTAGCGTCCGGATTTGGCCCGGACGTTTAATTCTTAACGGCCTACGTTTTTAATAGTAAACAAATATTATTGAATAGCCTTATCAAAGTTGACTCCACCCTGTCCCTCCTCTATCCTGAGAAGCGGATCCGGAGGACAGGGGAGGGGATATATTTTTTCCCTCTCCTTTTTTCCTAAACGGATCCATAGGAAAGGAGAGGTTTATTCTGGGGTAATAAATGTTTAGGAAGAGAAAAGACAGGGATTCAAAAATTTTGAACCTGCATAACCCCCTAAAGTTTTTCTCTCTCTTACCGATTAATTTAATGTAGCTCCACAACTTTTTTGGGGTGTGTGCAATTTTTCTCTTGACAAATCCAAAATATGTTTTTATTCTTTCAGATAATTTCACACCTGGAAGTTGTTGGGTTTGAGAAAGGCTTTGGGCGCAGGTGTTCTTAAACCTTAACAAGAGCCACGGAGAATTTAATACTCGCACTAATCTTCCATCAGTTTTTTCGGCGCCAGGGAAGCTTTTCGAGTCCGGGGGATGGTTTGAAAAGTGGCACAGGCTGAATTAAATAGTCTAATGAAGACTAAAAATTAAACCTTTATCTATCAAAAGGAGGTGAGGGTAAAAGTTGTTTTATATTATTTTTGTAAACCAGAAAGCTAATCTCAAGACTAGAAGGAGGGATGAACTTGTTAAACAAACTAATTTTTAAGGCAGGAGGGCTGGCCGCTCTTTTAATCTTTATCTTTGCCATATCCCTTCTGGCAGGCACAACCGGTAAAATAACGGGCGTGATCAAAGACAAACAAACCGGTGAAGCTCTTCCGGGTGTGGCAGTGAGGGTTGCGGGAACAAACATTGGAGCCTCCACAGGACCAGATGGTCGTTACACCATCATAAACGTCCCTGCAGGGAAGCAGAATGTTGAGGCAGTAGTAATCGGTTATGCCTCAGTCCGGAAGGAAGAGGTCCTTATTGTTCCTGACCTGACCAGTGAAGTCAATTTTGAGTTGACTTCAGCCGCAGTTGAATTAGGGAAGGTTATCATTGTCAGGGCGGAAAGGCCTTTGATTGAAAAAGACGTTACCGGCTCTACCAAAATTATCACCTCAGACGAGCTCAAGCAGATGCCGGTGCGGGGTTTTCAAGCTGTTACCCAGTTGCAGACTGGAGTGGTAGCAGGTGATAATCGTGGAACAGGTCAAATTCAAATTCGGGGTGGCAGACCGGGTGAGGTAAATTATTTCATCGACGGGTTCAATACTCAGGATTTTGTAACCGGTGGCGTAGGTGCCGGGTTGAACAATAATGCGATTGCTCAGGTCATAGTTTTAGCTGGCGGATTTAATGCTGAATATGGTCAGACCATGTCCGGTATTGTCAACACCATAACCAAAGAAGCCGGAATAAAGACTTCTGGACAGGTAGAACTCAGAACAGATGCATTTATGGGAGAGACAAACGGTTTTGGTTATAACAACGCGGATGCCTCTCTTGGAGGACCGCTTTTCAGCGATAAGTTCAGATACTTTGCATCCTTTGAATACCAGCACCGGGACGATGCTACTCCCAGCTCTGGATGGGACGGACAAAAACCGGAAAACTGGTTAAAAGGAGCTTCAGGATTTGTCAAATTGAATTACGATTTATCACCGAGCATGAAGCTAAAATCAGGAATGAACTACTTTCAGGAGAAACGAAAGGTTTTCGATATACTCTGGCAGTATAATCTGAATCATCTGCAGAGACGGGAAAGAAATAACCAGATGTATTATCTCACCCTGACTCACAATCTCGGCAAGAATACCTTCTATAACCTTTCTACAAACTTCTTTGAGACCAAAGATGAAAGGGGCGATGACTCGCTGTGGGTTGATTACAATAGCTATATCAATACCATCAACTGGCAGTATGGTGATACGCTTGTGGACCCTGGGAAGTATGCTTATGGTC
>JAZDLB010000107.1:0-3638 GCA_043802565.1 Candidatus Zixiibacteriota bacterium
GCTGTGATTTTGCCAGAGGGAATTAAGCCAGTACCTCCACTGAATGGGGTTCTTTTAACTTTAAGGTCAATTCCGCTTTTGTAGTCAAAATAGTCGTTCAGAGTGTTAACAGAAATATGCAAGAGGAGAAGTCCTAAGAAAGTTAAAAGGGTATATTTAATATTAAAAAATCCATCATACCAGGCCATAGAAGTGGCTAAGATTATCAGCACCAAAGAAAGTATAAGAAACTGAGGACGGGTTTCGAGAAAATAGGTTTTAAAGCTCATATTTTATTCCTCCTTGAAAGTGTTTATAAAATACTCCTGGAATGTAAAGCTTTAGCTTTACCATTAAACCTGAAGGTTTATACTCTAATCTAACAGAAATCAATTACAGTGCTTGCCAGGTCCCCTGACCTGGCAAGTTCCAAGTTTGTCGTTGGGTCAGGGGACCCGACTGCCACCTAAATATTAGTTAATGTAGGGATAGCCCTTCCTTCGGCTTTGCTCAGGACGGTGAGCCTGTCGAACCGTGTGGCTGTCCGCATTAGGGTTTGGACAGGGACAAGCCCTGTCCCTACTATTTAATTTTATAAACCTGAAAAGTTTACACTCCAGTTATTTTATAAAGCTGAAATGACCTCAAGTATGTTTATGTTTCTCTTTTTTAACTCCTGCATAAATTCCGGGTAAAGCTCTCCTTTTATACAATCCTCAGGTGGCACTATGCCTTTTTCTTTAATCTTCTTTTCCAGTAGAAGTTTTGCGGTTATGGCACAGGGGAAACCGGTTACTCTGGCCATAGAGGAAATACCATTCTTTTTGTCTGCTTCATCCCACATAAAGTATTCTATTTTCATTTTCTTGCCATCTTTTATTCCGGTTAGGTTGTTATACATAACACATACATCAGTATCACCTTCACGTTGCTGGAGTCTGGGGGTTATAAGAGATAATAAAAACTCTCGAGGCATTATTTTTGTATCTTTGAATTTCACTGGCGTAATATCAAGCAATCCACACTCCTTCAAAGTCTGTACTCCCTGCCAGTGCCCGGGCCAGCGGACTGTTTTCTCAGCAAATTCTTTAAGTTGAGGTCGGGTATAGAGAAAACTTGGCATACCGGGGGTGATAGCGCACTCTAACTCCTCATCTTTACCAAATTGCTTGAATTTAAAGCTTTCCCGATCGCTGGTTGCATCTACTTCTACCGCTTTACCATTTTTAATCACTTTCACCTTAATCATATATTCTCTTAGCACATGGTCGAATGCCCAGGTAATCATATATCTTAACGGATGCTTTTGTGCAGATTCTTTGCAGGGAATACCCCCAACCCTGGCGATAGCAATTTCAGTGGTATCCAGTTTCCTGATCCCTTCTCCAACAGTTACGTTACTTAGACCGGGTGCAAAACCCATCCCGTCAACGAAAGTGACTCCATTATCTATAGCTTTGTTATGAAGCCAGTCTCCATATTCATCCAGCGTCATTCCTTTAGGAACTTCCAGCCCCTCAGTCTCATAAACGTCTGGTCGGCGATGGTACTCCTCTAACATATCAACGACGTCCAAGCCAGACTCTACTGCGGCTTTAACAACTTTATAACTTGTTCTCCTATCCGGTAGTGCAATCACACCCACATCGTATTGTTTCATTAATTTCTTAGTTTCCTTCTGGTCTGCGATGTCGAGGATATGCGGTTTTACCTTATCACTACCAATCCACTTTTTTGTTTTCTGCAAGGCATCTTTATGCCGGCCTACGATCCCTACATCTTTGATATCTCTATCTTTGGCTAAATCCAGTGCTACTGCAGCCCCAACTTTTCCGGTCCCACCGAAAACTAAAGCTTTCATAAACTTCTCCTCCTTTAATTTTTTGTTAAAGCTATTAAGAGAATATTTGATTGTCAATCAAAAAATTAAGGTATGAGGAGGAGTTGAACATAAGCTTTCAGGATGCTCAATTATGATTTTCATACCTGCTAAAACAAGTTAGCACGAAGGTCAAAGTGGCTCTAATTCGGTATATCTTTTGAGCTTGAATTTACTACCTCGCCATTCGATAGAGGTTTTAAAAAAGGGGAAGAACCAGAGTAAGCCTATCAATAGGTCTTTCAAAGGGATTAAAAGATAAGGCAGGAAACCTGCCTCAGCCTGAATTAGTTTTCCCTGTATCGACTCCAGAATCATTTTGAGAAAACCAGTTCCTAATAAAGTTAAAAAGGAGAAAGTAGAAAAAGAAGAAAGTATGAACAGGGCTATGGCGAAAAGGATAGGGTTTGCTAGCAACTCCGAAAGGTAGCCCAAACCACCTAACTGCATGCGCATCTGGGACCAGCGGAGATTACGGGTGAAAAACTTTGATAATGGTCTTTTGCAGTTATTGCTGGTAATCAGATGATTGGAGAGAACCACTTTTTTCCCGAGACGGATTAATTTCTTTTCCAAGATCTGATCTTCCGCTAAGAAGTTTTTTACGCTGGAAAACCCGCTGATCTTTTCTAAATCATCTTTTCTTAAAAGGACAGATTTTCCTGTAACGCAAGTATATCCGAAGAAATGATAAAGAAAGCAAGTTCCTCCTAAAACAAAGTAATTCAGATTCAGGTTTTCAAGAATCGCTCCTAAGGAGCCTTTTCCTTTTCCCCGGATGAGATTGGTAACCATTCCGACTGATAGGTCCTGAAAGAAAATGGCAGTATCCTTGAGATAATCTTTATCCGGGCAGACATCCGCATCGCTTATCAGGATTAAATCATAAGAAGCTTTACTTAGCCCGCGGATGAGATTATTGACTTTTGGATTATAACCATAGCGATTCTTATCTATGGCAATCTTTATAGAGATTTGGGGATATTCTTTCTGAAGCTCTCTTACGATATCTAAAGCAGGGTCTTCTTCTTTTTCCAGACAGAAAACCAGCTCATAAACTGGATAATCCATTTGACAGAATGAGGAAAGATTTGTTTTTAATCCAGGATCAGTTCCCTGAAGTGGTTTTAGGATGGAGACCGGAGGGAAATTTGCTTCAAATCGATTTACCTTTTTTCCATCTTTATCCTGATTTGAAAACGTAGTTTTATCAAGAGAGAATGATTTTTTGGAATGAGTTACAACTTTAAGAACGCTGTAGAGTAAAAGTAAACAACAGAAACTGGTGATGAGAACTAAGATGAAAAGGATTGGATTTATTATGTTCAAATTTCTTTTTTAAATTTGCTAAACCTTAAATTCTTATCCATCGGGCATAAAGCCCGACGCTATACTTTGACCAATCCGCCTGAGGCGGATTGGGTTAATTTATCTTTTGATTTCAAAAAGTCAAGAGTATAAAAGAAGAAATGATTGCAGATGACGGATGTATAATATTAGATAGAAGAACTATAGCAATGCGATGCAATTTGTTCTATCTTTGTTTGTTCTTGATTTTAACCTGGGTAGAAGATATTTTATGATGAAGTATTAGTCAAATGGCAGGGGTACAGTCCCGCTTTTGGCGGGATGCTCCTACCAGAGCACAAAAGTTAATGAAAAAAATAGTCTTTTTCGTTATCGGATTTCTCTTAGCTTTCAACTCTACACCCGCTCAGATGAATGAGAAAGAGCCGGTAGAGCTTTTACATGCGGATCTGTCTGAATTAAGGATGGAAAA
>JAZDLB010000108.1:0-2784 GCA_043802565.1 Candidatus Zixiibacteriota bacterium
TTTGTAAGTAGCTCCACCTGCTCCAATCAATCCAATTAGATATAAGATCAAGTCCTTGGCATAAACTCCGGGCTGAAACTCCCCAGTAACCTCAATCTTGAAAGTCTCAGGAACCCTGAGCCAGGTTTTACCTAAGGCAATCCCAACCGCTACATCCGTTGAGCCCATACCAGTTGAGAAGGCCGCCATTGCACCACCAGTGCAAGTATGAGAATCAGCTCCGATAAGGATTTCACCAGGATTTAGATAAAACTCTGAGATTATCTGGTGACAGATTCCCATTCCCACATCCGAGACCTGACAGCCAGTCTTCTCTGCAAATTTTCTGATAGTCATATGGTCATTGGAAAGCTCTTTTCTGGGAGAAGGTGCAGAATGGTCAATAAACAAGACTGTCCTTTTTGGATGAGCCGCTTTTTCCAAATTTATTTTCTGCAATTGTCTTATAGCTAAAGGTGCAGTCCCATCCTGCATCAGACAGACATCCACTGGCACTAATACTATCTCACCCGCACCAACTTCTCTCCCCGCATGTTTACCGATTATTTTTTCTGCTAAGGTTTTACCCATATTTTCCCTCACTAATTTTATTATTTGATATCTCTAAGAAAACAAAATTTAATTTTAAAACATAAATTTAAAAGAAAAATAATCCAAAGTCAACTTTTTTTGTGATATTTTTGGGGGTAAAAATAGACTTTATCTTTGTATCAGGTGCACCGGGCACCTGGACATACTTGTCTACTTTAGGTTTACAGTCTAAAAGAGTGGGTGGAAACCCCGCTTGAGCTGGATTTCACTTCGCTCAACAAGCTCCACCCCTACGCGACTCCAAAAACTTTTAGAGACGCATGCGATGTGTCTCTACGTTTTTCCCGCCGGGTCAGGGGACCCGACGGTCACAAATTTTCTTTGCAAAGCTGAAGCTTTGCCCTACAATCCCCTATTCCCTACCACCTATCACCTACTACCTGCCTCGTCGGGCATAAAACCCGACGCTACTTTTTTCTCTATCCTGTCTACTATCTACTTTCCTGCTACATTCTGTTTTATCCACTCAGTAGTCACCGACTTTGGACGCTCAAGCGGAAGACCTAAAGCTCTATCCCAGACCAGTTGTGCTAAAACGCCCATCGCCCGGGAGACTCCGAACAGAACCGTATAGAAATCATATTCTCTGACCCCGTAATACCACTGCAAAACCCCTGAATGCGCATCCACATTGGGCCAAGGATTCTTAGCTTTACCATGTTTCATCAGGATATCAGGTGCAATTTCATAGATCATACTGACCAGTTTGAAAAGCTCGTCTTCTGGCATATGTTTTAGGGCAAACTCTCTCTGAGCAGTATATCGTGGGTCTGTTTTTCTTAAAACCGCGTGTCCATATCCGGGTATAACCTGCCCGCTATTTAAGGTATCCCATAAAGCTTTGGAAAGTTCTTCCTTGGTAGGGAGCTTCCCGCCTAATTTCTTCATCAGATTCTGAATCCAGCGTAAAACCTCCTGATTAGCCAAGCCATGTAAAGGACCAGCCAATCCATTCATACCGGCGGAAAGGGAGTAAAAAGGATCAGACAAAGCGGAACCAACTAAATGGGTAGTATGGGCGCTTACATTTCCACCTTCATGGTCACAGTGCAAAACTAAATATAACCTCATCAGGTCATAGTATTCGGGATTATCAATTCCCATCATACGGGCAAAATTTGCACCCCAATCCAATTTATTATCTGCGGAAATTCTCTCTCCGTTTTTGTAAGTCCGGCGATAGATGTAAGCAGCAATAGCTGGCAGTTTTGCCAACAGGTTCATTACGTCTTCATAAGTTGCATCCCAGTACTCGCTTTTGGGAAACCCTTCATTATATCTCTTTAAAAATATTGAGGTAGATTGAAGAGCCAAAATCCCTATGGAAAATTGGGTCATCGGATGCATCTTTTTGGGAAGAGCATCTAAAATCTTCCAGGTCTCCTCAGGAACGTTCCCTCGGCTCTGCCATTCTTTGGTTACTTCCTTGACATCATCCTTTGAAGGAAGCTCACCGGTAAGAAGTAACCAGAAAATCCCTTCAGGTAGAGGTTCCTCTCCACCATCAGCTTTGGGCAGTTTTTCACGAACTTCCGGGATGCTATATCCACGAAACCTGATCCCCTCCATAGGGTCAAGCAAAGATGTTTCCCAGACCATACATTTTATCCCTCTCATCCCACCATAGGCTTGCTCAACTGTAGCTTCAGAGATAACCTTGCTCCCGTGCTCCTTTACCAGAGATTTAATCTCGTTCTGCGTCTCTTTAATTTTGTTTATCAGTTTCTCTTTTAAGGGCATATAAGTTCCTCCTGTTTAATTATTTTTTTTCAAATAGAGTGTATCCGCCTCAGGCGGATAACTTTACCTTTCCTACCTTGTGAATTTTTTCACTATTATAATATAAAATAAAAAGAATAACCCGTCAACTATTTTTTACCAAAAAAGAAACCTATCTCCACTTTAGCATTTTCTATAGAATCTGAAGCATGCACTGAATTATGGCAGATATCCAGGCCGAAATCATATCGTACTGTCCCTTTCTCTGCTTTTTTCGGATCCGTAGCCCCGATTAATTCCCGGAGTTTCTCCACTGCCTTTTCCCTTTTAAGTAAAGTCACTACTATCCTGCCTGAAGATATATAGTCAACTAACTCTTGATAAAATGGTTTACCCCTGTGCACCTGATAGAATCTACCACCTTCTTCTGGAGAGATTTTAAGCATTTTAAGCTCTTCGATTCTGAAGCCATCC
>JAZDLB010000109.1:0-2529 GCA_043802565.1 Candidatus Zixiibacteriota bacterium
AATTTTTCCATGTTCCGGCAATACTCCTTTCTCCGTCGATTTTCAGTGACTCTTAGGATATTCGATTGTTAAATAAGCTTATACTTATTATCTCCTAATAAAAATTGGAGGTTACCCTCCTCTAACTTTTATACCATCATCCACACATTTGTCAACTACCGAAGTCCTCTTTGGAAAAGTGGACGAGGGGAAAGATAAGATTTATCTCATCGCCCACCAAGCTTGCCGAAGCGAGGTCGGTGGGCGATAAAGTTTGCCTTTTTCAAAGCTTACCTTCATCTTTCTTCTCGCTCGGCTTTGCCTCGCTCAATACTTGATTTATCTTTTAAATTATCCTAAAATAGACCCGTTGAGGTGAAACCTCAACAATGTTTATATCGCGGGGTGGAGGAGTAGTACCTTGCGAGGCCCATAACCTCGAGACGCCGGTGCAATTCCGGCCCCCGCAACAAGTTTATACACATTGCCATATTTTCGTACCCACGTTATAATAAAATAATGGAAACTAACCGTGGGTTCTATGGCAAAAACCAGAGAGAAAAATTTAGCTCTTAGTTTTCGGCAAAAAGGAAAAAGTATAAAAGATATTGCCAGAGAGATAGGAGTGTCTAAAAGTACTGTCAGTTTGTGGTGCAGAGATGTCTTTTTGAGCAAGGGTCAGATACTTAAATTACGCGAAAAGATGATAAAGGGAGGATATGAAGGAAGATTAAAGGGTGCTAGGATACAATACGAACGAAGACTAGAAAGAGAAAAAGAATTTAGGAAACAGGGACTAGAAAAGATAGGTCGATTGTCGGAGAGAGACTTCTTGATAGCGGGTACAGCATTATATTGGGGAGAGGGACAGAGGAAGGGACGAGAGGTAAGGGTTAGCAACTCAGATCCAGAATTAATAAGATTTATAATAGATTGGTTTAAGAAAATATGGGGAATTACTAGTGATAGATTAACTGCGTTTATTATTATAAATAAAGTGCATAAAAGAAGATTAAGGAAGATAGAAAAGTATTGGTCAAAAGTTACAAATATTCCGGAAAAGCAATTCACAAAAACAACTTTAATAAAGGCAAAAAATAAAAAGAGCTACAGTAATTTTCCTGACCATTACGGAACCTTAACCGTGAGAATCAAAAGGCCGACATTACTTCACCACCAGATTATCGGATCAATCAAGGGGTTGAATCAGAAAATAAAAAATGTTTAATTTTGCCAGGGTAGCTCAGTTGGTTAGAGCGATCGTTTCATAAGCGATAGGCCGTTGGGTTCGAGTCCCACCCCTGGCACAAAAACGAATATGGACCCATGGTGTAGCCCGGTTTAACACATCCCCCTGTCACGGGGAAGATCAGGGGTTCAAATCCCCTTGGGTCCGCAGAAACAAAATCATCCCTCTTGGGATGTTTTGTTTTGAGAGAGTAATGTGCGATGTCGCCTCAAAAAGCCTGTAGGTCCTGGAAACCCTTCTCATAGGCATCCATTATCTTTCTGGCATCATCCAGAGTAACGGTATAGTTCGGGTCGCGAACAATATTGTTTCTTATCTGGTGAACTTCTTTTATCTCCTCAATATTAGGCAGAGTGGCCGAAGTTAAGCTGCCCAGCCTTTCCCCTAAGTTTTCTCCCCCATAGCCCATCCTCTTCAAAACGCTGTCCATCATATTGTCAGCTTCGATAATCGCCAGCTTGTACTCCGACTCCAGACCAGTATCCAATCTGGCTTTTATCTTGTTCCAATCTTTCTCTATCCTTTTCAGCCCGAATGGCCTGTAAGTCAGAACTTCTGATGCGTCTATAAAAAGCATAAATTTCAGATAGGAACATCTCATACTGCAGTAAATAATCGCTACCACTAGGGCAATCGACACTAAGATGAAAACGGCCTTAAGGATAAAGAGCCAACCGGCCTCGGGCGGATACACCAAGAAAGATATTAAGTTGTCAGCTAAATTTTCCATCTTTACTGATCTTTGTTCATTCTCTCAAAATATTGGCCGGTTTCCAAGACCAGCCCTTCTTCGTAAGGCCTGCCGATAATCTGTAGTCCAACAGGCAGGTTTCCAACCCTGCCTGCTGGCAGGGAAAGAGCCGGCAGTCCTGCCAGGTTGACGGAAACCGTATAAACATCCACCAGATACATTGAGAGAGGATCCTCAACTTTCTCCCCTATTTTGAAGGGCAAAAATGGTGAAACTGGGGTCATTAGAACGTCCACACTCTTAAAAACTTTCTTGAAATCCTCAATCAGCTTAGTTCTGACTTTCTGAGCCTGCAGATAATAGGCCTCATAATAGCCTGCCGACAAAGCGTAAGTCCCCAGCATTATCCTCCTCCTGACCTCGGCCCCAAACCCTTCACCTCTGGTTTTTAAATAAACTTCCATTAAATCTTTTCCCGGTTCAGAAAGGCCGTATTTTATCCCGTCGTATCTGGCCAAGTTGGCGGAAGCCTCTGAGGGATTAATCAGGTAGTAGGCTGCCAGGGCATGATCCGTATTGGGAAGGCTCACTTCTTTGACCTTGGCACCAG
>JAZDLB010000110.1:0-7702 GCA_043802565.1 Candidatus Zixiibacteriota bacterium
GTTTCAGAATTACCATTGGCCTGGAAATATAAGGGAATTAGAACATACTATTGAACGGGGAGTTGCCCTGGCTACTTCTTCTATTCTGGATAAAACTTCCATACTCTTTCTTCCAGAAGACGAAAAACACTGGTTACCTGAAATTGAAAGCGAGACTCTCAATTCCCTCAAAAATAACGAGAAAGCTCAGATTATTAAAACTTTAAAAAAGAATAAGTGGAACTATACAAAATCTGCAGAAGAGTTGGGAATAAGCCGAACTACACTCTGGAGAAGGATGAAGGAATATAGATTAAGACAAGAGATGTAGTTTCACTGCATTGTTTCAAATTGTAAATCTGGTTTCATATAGATTTCAAAATGAAACAATGTATGGTTTCTTGCCACATTTTAGTCCAATCTTAAGTTGTTACCAATTAACAGATTATTTTTTAATCTTTAAAACTATTCAGTCTGGCATTTTATTTGCATTAAAAATTTTTAATATATTTTTTCCAATACTGACTGGTTCTGACACAGGGCGTCTTAGATTTGAATTTGAGAGGAGTATTATATATAAGAGAAAGGACATCGGATGTCCAAATATGCTCGACTCCTACAGGTTTTAAATCTATTGAGAAGCAGGCCCGGGATTTCAGCTAAGGATTTAGCATTAGATTGTCAGGTCTCCAGAAGAACAATTTTCCGTGATATTCTCTCCCTCTGTTCCGCAGAAATACCCGTCTTTTACGACAGGGGTTATCGGCTTCTTCCGGGAACATTTCTACCAACTTTAAACTTCGATTTAGACGAATATCTAACTCTGAAAGGTATCTTATCAGCAGATCTGTTCAATAATAGATACTTTTTTGGTAATATCATAATGAGTGTCCTCTCCAAGATTGAAATTAGTTTAAATTCAGACTTAAAAGAGAAATTGAAGGAGCTCTGTTCACCTTTATACTTTTCATTCCATAGAAGCAACGGGGATAAGGGCCAAGCTCTTATATTTAAGCTTTTGAAAGAAGCCATCCTGGAGAAAAGAAGCATTGTTTTGAATTACGGCATTCAGGAAATATGCAAATCTGATTTTAAAGTAGATCCGATTAGTTTGGTTCTCAGACAGGGAAGATGGTATCTTGTAGGGAATTGCAAAAATTCGGGGGGATATTTTCCTTTTGGTCTGGAGTATATAAAAAAAGTTACCTTAACAAATAACAATTTTATTCTGACTAAAGATTTTTCTCTGGATGACTATTTTGAAAATAGCCTGGGGGTGTGCCAGGACAGACTAATTAACGTAGAGTTGAAACTTCTCAAAGAGAATAGATATTTTTTAGACAATATTTCAAATCTAATTACAGATCTCTCAAAACATAAAGATGGCTCAATTTTGTGTAGATTGAAAGTGAAAGGAGTAAATGAACTTGCCAGATGGCTTTTAGGTTTTTCTGGTGAGGTGGAGGTAAAAAGACCAATCGAACTTAAATCGATATTGTTTAAGCTTTGGGATAATCAGCAGAAACTCAACCAGAAAGGGAGCCGGGTGAGAAGATGGGCTCCGGTTTGTCCACTGTATAAAAAATATAAGTTTTTATGTAATGATTTCTGTCTGGACCCGGTGTTTTAAATAATTTAAAAATATTTAATACTTATGACAGGTTCTGACATATCAAGTTTCGATAAACTCAACAGGGAAATTAACAGGGGGTACGGCATGAAGCAAAACCGCGATTTACTTCTACGGGTATTGTTAGGCAAATACTTCGAAGAAGAGAAAAAAGAAATCTCCATAGGGGTCATCGAGAAACTGATGACCACCATCTCTTATTATTTAGGAGACCCATTAACCGTTATTCTGGGAAAAGCTGAGCTTTTAGAAGAATCTCTAAAAAATAGAGATTTGCACAGAGAGGAAATAGTGAGTTTCCTCTCTTTATGTAAAGAGCAGCTCACCAGGATAACCCTGGTCTTGGATGCTTTACACTCTCTTTCAGAGCTCAGGTATAGAAATTATCCTTTAGGCATAGAGATGATCGATATAGAAGATAAAATCAAACTTGGTCTGGAGAAAAATCAGAACCCATATGAAGTGGACCAGGGTATTTTCATTCGCAGTTCCGCAGGAGTTCCACGGAACAGATTGACGAAGACGGAACTCTACAGGAAGGAAAGAGGATAAAAGGAGTTGTCCCGAAGCCGGTCTTGTCCGGGGGGCTGGGACTGGTTTCATCCTTCCCTCAAGCTGGGCTCTTAGGGGGGAGCCCAGCTTTCCTCTTTAATTAGCTCCCCTGATTATAAAAGGGTTAAAAATTATGAACTGCTGGGATTTTATTAAATGTCCTCCAAAATTCAGGGAGTATTGCCGGGCTTATCAGAATTACGGTAAAATTTGCTGACGAACAACCCGGGTCAGTTGTAAAACCGGTAAAACTCTTGATTCCAGAAAGAAGATGGAAGAGTGTTGGCAGTGCGAGTTTTATAAGATGTATCAAGTTGACGAAAAATGTATTAAATTGTAAAAATATTTTATTAATACTCATTTTTTCTGCTTAGATACCCCATTAACACCTTGTAGGTCAAGCATGTTCGAAGAACTGCTTGACAAATAATATTGATTAGATAAAAAAACTTATACAAAGCTCCTATGCTACGAAAAAGATGAAAGCAGTAGCAAATTAGGAATTGCTTCTGCATCTGTAAATTCCTGTTGCATAGTTTAAAATATTAATTATATTAAAATCCGAAATCCGCCAGAGGCGGAATGGAGGTTTAGATGTTGTCCACCACTGATTTTCGCAAAGGACTGCGGATTAAATTTGAAGGGGAGCCTTATTATATAATCGATTTCCAGCATGCGCGCACAGCCCAGAGAAGAGCCTTCGTAAGAACTAAGCTGAAAAACATAAAGACTGGCGCAGTCTTAGAGAGGACCTTTTCAGCCGGAGAGACTTTTGAAGAGCCGGATTTTCAGGAAAAATGGATGCAGTATCTTTATTTCTCTGGAGCTGAATTCAATTTTATGGATTCAAAGACCTACGAGCAGATCGTTTTGAATGAAGAGCAGTTAGGTGATTACAAATGGTATTTGAAAGAGAATGAGGTATATCAGATCCTGTTCTTCGAAGGAAAACCGGTAAACCTGGATATTCCCACCTCAGTTATTTTACAGGTAACCACGACTGAGCCAGCCATTAAAGGAGATTCAGTTACTAATATCACCAAAAATGCTACCCTGGAAACCGGGCTGGTGGTTAAAGTTCCAATGTTCATCAAGGAAGGTGATAAAGTAAAGGTAGATGCTCGCACCGGAGAATATATAGAAAGGGCTTAGATTCTAATTTAACCAGAAAATAAATTTAAATCGAAACAGAATAATGGATAAAAAAATAACTGGTTCTGGAGGAAAAGAATTTTATAAAGGTAATCCGCCTCTGGCTGATAAAAAAGGAAAATATCCTCCTAAACCGGCCTCACGCCCTTTAACTCAAAGGGAACTTTTTAGAGAAGGGGAGAGGGGTATTCCCACATTACAGAAGACGGAGAAACACAGAACCGAGCCAAGAACCCACGTTAAGCAGACAGGCTGGATCGGCACAGATGAATCAGGTAAGGGCGATTATTTTGGACCTTTAGTAGTTGCCGGGGTTTATTTAGAAGATAATCTTGTTCCTAAATTAAAGGAGCTGAATGTTCGGGATAGTAAAAAAATATCGGATGGGGTTATAAAAGAGCTGGATTTCAAATTACGCAGTTTCTGTCGCTATTCGGTGGTGGTTATTGGACCGGGGAATTATAATCTTTTATATGCCAAGATGAAAAATCTGAATCGTATTCTTGGCTGGGGGCACGCCAGGGTGATAGAGAATATACTGTTGCAGGTTGATGCTCCCAGAGCAATTTCTGATCAGTTCGGGGACGAGCTTTATATAAAAAATGCGCTGATGAAACTGGGGAAAAAGATCAGATTAGAACAAAGACCTGGAGCAGAATCAGATTTAGCCGTGGCGGCAGCTTCGATTTTAGCCCGAGCTGAGTTTTTGAAAAGGCTGGAAGGGCTTTCGCGAGACTGCGGTATAGTTTTGCCTAAAGGGGCCTCTCCTCAGACCGAAGAGGCGGCAAAACAATTGGTAGAAAAGCTGGGTAAGGAAAATTTAGAGAAATATGTGAAAATGCATTTTAAGAATACTAACAAAGTTTTATCCCCATCCCCTCAAAAAGAAGAGCCAGCCCAGACCTGAAAATTTTAACTGTATTTATGTGGTCATCGACTCCCAGGCCCGAAGAGAACCTCTCCCTAACCCTTTCCTTAAGAAGGAGAGGGGAATTCGTAGCGCGACCCTTTCAGGGTCGCTCAAGCGAGGCTAATCCGCCTGAGGCGGACAAGACCTTGACGGCCTCGCACTACAATATAAACGGATTGCTTCGTCGTCCCCATAGGGGACTCCTCGCAATGACATAAGGATACACAATATATGCCTGTATACAATCTGTTTCTAAAACCTCCTTTTTACTTTTTTTCAGTTGACTAAATTCCTCAAATTAGCTATATATTTTTAATTCCTGTTTTTGGAGGAGGACTTTAAAAGTGATGAATATATGAGAATATCGGGTTTTAGAAAGGGATACAAAAACGTAAAAAGATACCGGCAGATTATTGCAATTCTCTTTCGATATGGCTTTCAGGATATCCTGGATCGGATGAAAATATCCACTTATCTGAGGCTGAGGAAAAGGCTTATTGTCAGAAAGAAAATTGAGGTGGAAAAGCTTACCTATGCCCAGAGGATAAGGATGGCTCTGGAGGAGTTAGGTCCAACCTTTGTAAAATTAGGGCAACAATTATCAATGCGACCATTTTTATTCCCCCTCGAATTAATCGAGGAGCTTACCAGGTTGCAGGATGAGGTTGCTCCTTTTCCTTTTGAAAAAGTGAAAGTGATTGTGGAAAGAGAGCTCAAAGCTCCTTTAGAAAAATACTTTTTCTACTTTGATCCGAATCCAATTGCTTCAGCCTCTTTAGCTCAGGTGCATAAGGCGGTTACTCAAAGTGGAGATAAGGTAGTAGTAAAGGTCCAGCGTCCTGAAATAAAAAAGATTATAGATTCAGATATGAGCATTTTAAAAGATTTAGCTAATCTTTTAGATAGATATATTCCGGAAAGCAGGCAGTATGACCCTAAGGGGATGGTAGAGGAACTATCCAAAACCTTCCGCCGGGAGATTGATTTCAAGAATGAAGGTAGAAATATCGATATCTTCGCAGAAAATTTCAAAGAGGATAAGACGGTCTTTGTGCCTAAAGTTTACTGGGAGCTTTCCACCAATTTAGTTCTGACTATGGAATATATTGAAGGGGTAAAAGTTTCCAATCTTCAGGAAATTGAGAGGAGAGGTTTGGACCGAAAGGTTATAGCTCGAAATGCCGGGAAAGCTGTATTTAAACAGATTTTTGTAGATGGCTTTTTTCATGCAGACCCTCATCCGGGTAATATCTTCGTCCTGGAAAATAACGTGATTGCTCCGGTCGATTTCGGGATGATGGGTAAGCTTTCTGAGTCTGCTATGGATGAGATGTCTGACCTTTTGATCGCTGTGGTTACCTGGGATGCTAAGGCGGTGGTCAAGGTTTATGAAAAAGCAGGGATACTTGAAGAAGGGATTAATCTAAAAGCTTTAGAAGCTGATTTCAATGATTTTCTATACAGGTATCATAAAATTCCTTTATCACGTTTAGATATGAAATCTATAGTCAACGAGCTATTCTATATAATTCATAGATATAATATTCAGGTTCAATCGGAATTGATGCTTTTAGGAAAAGCACTGGTGACTTATGAAGAGGTTGCCCGGATCTTAGACCCGGAGTATAATTTCATAAACGAGGCTATACCTTATGTTAAAAAATTAGCTAAAAGAAAATATAAACCTAAAGTTATTCTAAGAGATCTTTTAAGAGGCGTTCATGACCTGCGAGATTTCTTAGTTGGATTCCCCTTTGAATTAAGGAAGATTACCCAGAAGATAGGAAAGGGGGAGCTTTCTTTTACCCTACAACATAAAGGTTTGGAAAAACTTATCTTGGAGATAGATCGGGCTTCCAATCGTATATCCTTTGCTTTAGTTGTGGCGGCAATAATTGTGGGCTCTTCTCTGATAATGAGAATGGAAGTAGGTCCATATCTTTTCGGTTATCCGGTTTTGGGGATTGTAGGGTATATTTTAGCCGGGCTTTTGGGGATTTGGCTTTTGATTGCAATCTTAAGGTCAGGGAGAATGTGAGAAGGAAAAAGGAAAATAAGAAAGTTCAATCCGCCAGAGGCGGACAAGGATTCAAAGGTATGTTCATAGCCACTTTAGTGGCGTAAAACAGATATAGGGAAGAAGGAAGAAGGAAAAAGGAAAAGCTAAAGGCTAAAGACCTTTGAGTTCGCTAATATATTAGGCATTTCCTCACTTGACAAAAATTTGATTTTAGTTATATTGATTGTGAAAAGTTGCAGAAGGTTTTATTTTAAACGAGAAGATTGCAAAGATTAATTAGTTGAGATTCAAGAGGATAGAAGAGAAGTCTAAACTAAAACTTTAAAAGGAGTGCCATATGAGAAGACTTGGTTTCTGGTTCTTTTTGTTTTTTATGGGGATAATGTTTTTAAAAGTGAACTATCTCCTGGCTGAGGAGTATTACTTAGTTAAAGTTGAACTTAAAACTGAGATAGACTTAGAAAAGATCAAAGGGACTAACTTTGAGACTTTCACCAGGGGGGAAAAGTTTGTTCTGGGGAAGGCAGATCAAAATATATTGAGTCAGTTGAAAAAGAGTGGGTTGCTTTATTCTATCCTGGATAAGGAGCCTCAATCTCATAATTATTATTTTGTCTGGTATAGAGGAGAAGAGCCTGTTTCCAAGGCGAAAGAATTGATTGAATCAAAAGGGAGAGTTCTTTATCAAGAAAATGATATGTTTTTAGTTGAAGGAAAGCCTGAAGATATTGAACAATTACCTAAATATAAGATGGCTCTGAAGAAGATCTTTCAAGAGCCGTTATCCATAGAGTTCCCTGAGAAAGAGGAGGTTTTACTCAAAGCTATAGCTTACTCTCCAGTGATTGCCGGTATGATAGCCAAAGTCAAGACCGAAGATGTGGTAGGTTTGGTAAAAGACCTTTCCGGTGAGCGTGCAGTGTTAATAGGTGGCCTTCCGGATTCGATTCCTACCCGTTACACAGGGACAGAAGGGAATTATAAAGCGGCTCAATATCTATTAGAAAGATTTGCACAGATGGGGTTAGAGGTTTACCCTGATACCTTCTATACGCCATATGGAGGTATACTCTCGGATGTTAAGGCTGCGCGGGATGGACAAACCGCCTGGTTATGTTCGGGTCGCGGTTGGATTTTACGCACGACCAATCGAGGTCTTCGCTGGTTCACAGTTGAAGGTACTGAGCAGTTTAAGCTTAATCGAATCTTTCGCCTGACAGATGATACTTTGTGGGCAGTTGGTTCTGAAGGGTTAGCGGTCAATTCCACAGATAGGGGAGCCTCCTGGACAGAGAAGACCAAGCCCACCACTAAAAATCTCTCGGGAATTTATTTTGAGAGCAATTTAAGCGGTTGGGTGGTGGGCGATTCCGGAAAGGTCTTTTATACCTCAGATGGAGGCACAAACTGGATAGCTCAGGTAAGTGGGACAGCAAATACACTTTATAATATTACCTTT
>JAZDLB010000111.1:0-5395 GCA_043802565.1 Candidatus Zixiibacteriota bacterium
AATCAAAATGGTTTTTTTAGTTTTAGTCATATTTACTGAAAAACCGGTCCCCATGTTGCCCTCAAGGTGGGTTGTTGTCCCGCCTTGTGGGCAAGGTGGGTCTACCAATAATCTTTTTCCCTTAAACTCTTGAACCCTTGAACTTTTGAACTATTGAACGTTTGAACTTTCTTCTTCGCTCTTCACCACCCGTGCCACATCCACTACCCTATCCCCCTCATCTAAGTTAATCAGCTTAACCCCCTGGGTATTTCTCCCAATCTCTTTTATCTGTTTTACTGGCTGTCTTATTATAATCCCCTTCTCGGTTATAATCATCAGCTCGTCATCTTCTAAGACCTCTTTTATTGCCACAACTTTACCGTTTCTTTCAGAAGTCTTAACATTTATAACCCCCTTACCACCCCTATTTGTTACCCGGTAATCGGAAATTGGAGTCCTCTTGCCAAAACCGTTTTCAGTTACTACCAGTAATGTTGCATCCCTCTTTATCACCACCATCCCTACGACCTCATCTCTACGAGCCGTAAGGCTTTTATCGGCTTTCCCCCGTAGGGAGATTCCCTTAACCCCGTATGCTGTCCTGCCCATACTTCTAACCCTATCCTCAGAGAATCTTATAGCCAGACCTTCTTTTGTCCCTAAAACTATATCACAGGTTCCATCCGTAATGGTCGCCTCAATCAGCTCATCCCCCTCATCAATATTTATCGCATTAATCCCACCCCTTCTCGGATTTGAAAAGGCAGAAAGCTCGGTTTTTTTGATAGTCCCTTTTTTAGTTGACATCACCACATAGCGATTCTCAACAAACTCCTTAACCGGTGCAAAGGCTCTGATCCTTTCCCCTTCAGCTAAATCTAAAAGGTTGGTAATCGATTTACCCTTAGTAACCTTTCCTCCAACCGGTATCTCGTGAACTTTAAGCCAGTGACATTTCCCGATATTGGTAAAGAAGAGGATATAATCATGAGTTGAAGCGATAAAAAGATGCTCCACAAAATCCTCTTCCCTGGTCTCTATACCGATAACCCCTTTACCACCACGACCCTGTTTCCTGTAAGCATCTATGCCCAGTCTCTTTATATATCCATAATGGGTGATAGTAATCACCATATCTTCTTCAGCGATCAGGTCCTCTATGGTGAACTCCTCCTCTTCTTCCCGGATCTCAGTCCTTCTTAGATCCCCGAAATTTTTCTTTAAAGCTAAAAGCTCCTCTTTTATGATATTCATCCTCTTAGCTTTGCTTTCCAATGTCCCTTTAAGGGTAGCGATCAGTTTGATCAGCTCTAAATATTCCTCTTCAACTTTTTTTCTTTCCAGGCCGGTAAGCCTCTGCAATCTCATATCCAGTATAGCCTGGGCTTGAATCTCCGTCATATTGAACTTCTTCATCAAACCATCTTTAGCCTCTGCTGGATCTTTGGAGGATTTAATTAATTTGATAACCGCATCTATATTCTCTAAAGCTATCTTTAAACCTTCAAGTATATGAGCTCTGTGTTCTGCCTGAGCAAGCTCGTATTTTGTCCTGCGGATTATAACTGTATGCCGGTGCTCTATAAATAAAGTGAGAAGCTCTTTTATATTTAAAACCTTAGGCACCCCACCCACTAAGGCTAACATTATCACCCCGAAGGTTGATTGCATCTGGGTAAGTTTAAAGAGCTGGTTCAGGGTTATCTCAGCCGGGGTTTCCTTTTTTAGCTCTATTACTATCCTCATCCCTTCCCGGTCAGACTCATCCCTTAAATCTGAGATCCCTTCTATGACTTTATTTGTGACTAAATCCGCTATCTTCTCTAAGAGGTTAGCTTTATTTATCTGATAAGGTATCTCGTTGACGATAATGCTTTCCTTCCCGGATTTCTGCCTTTCTATATTTGCCCTTGCTCTTAAGACTAAGCGACCTCTTCCGGTTTTAAAATATTCTTTTATCCCGCTTCTGCCGTAGATGATACCACCAGTAGGAAAGTCAGGTCCCTGGATATATTTTAAAAGCTTTTCATCCTCTAATTCCGGGTCATCTATCAAAGCTACTAAGGCATCTACTACTTCTGAAAGATTATGAGTTGGAATATTGGTCGCCATACCAACTGCAATACCGGAGGAGCCGTTGCAGATTAAATTCGGGAATTTGGAGGGCAAAACTACCGGTTCTTCTCTGGTACTATCATAATTAGGCACAAAATCAACAGTATCTTTATCTAAGTCAGCCAGCACCTCCATAGCAAAGGGGGTAAACCTTGCCTCTGTATATCTCATAGCGGCCGGGGCATCTCCATCTATGGAGCCAAAATTCCCCTGCCCATTTACCAGAGGATACCTCATATTGAAATCCTGTGCCATCCGGACTAAGGTAGGATAGACCACCTGCTCACCATGAGGATGATAATTACCTGAGGTATCACCAGCGATCTTAGCACATTTACGATGAGGCCTGCCTGGAGCCAAATTCAGATCGTTCATCGCTACTAAGATTCGGCGATTAGAGGGTTTCAGCCCATCCCGGACATCCGGCAGAGCCCGGGCAGTGATGACTGACATAGAATAGTCGATATAGGAGGATTTCATCTCCTCCTCTAATAGGACCGGTACTACTCTTTCTCTTTCTAAAGGCATTAAATTTTTTTAGTTTAAGTTTATGATCTGATTTCCATCCATCTTTAGACTGACATTATGGGGCTGTTGCTGAAGAAGGTAGCCGCAAGCTTCAGCTTGCGTATCAATAGCTGGTAGAATCGCAACGCAGACATAAGGTCTGCGGCTACCAACTCTTTCTAAGGTCATTTAGTTCTTCTCATTTATTTTTGCAGGGCTGGTCCGCCCCTGGCGGACTGCCTACGAGAATGTAAGTGGGTGATTTCTCGTAGGTCGGGCACCTTGCCCGACAAAATGGTAAAGGTAAACCTTTACACTCCAACTTTGCATCCATCTGGATGCACTCCAAAATACTGGAGGTCTAAAGACCTCCGCTACAATTTAAACATCTAAATTCTTTACATACCTGGCATTTTCTTCGATAAATTTCCGGCGTGGCTCCACCTGGTCTCCCATTAAAATGGTGAAGATATGGTCTGCCTCTGCGGCATCATTCAATGTAACCTGTAACAATGTTCTTTTCTCCGGGTCCATAGTTGTTCTCCAGAGTTGTTCTGGATTCATCTCGCCTAAGCCTTTGTACCTTTGAATACCAACTCCCTGGCTTCCTAATCTCTGTAATAATCTATTCTTCTCTTCATCCGAATAAGCGTACATCTCGGAATTACCTTTTTTCAATCTATATAAAGGCGGCTGGGCAATATATACGTAACCCTGCTCTATTAACTCTTTCATATACCGGTAAAGGAAAGTTAAAATCAAAGTCCTGATATGAGAGCCATCCACATCCGCATCAGTCATAATGATTACTTTATTATATCTGGCTTTAGAGATATCGAACTCATCACTTCCAATCCCGGTTCCTATGGCAGTTATCATAGTTCTGATTTCCTCATTCGATAAAACTTTATCAAAGGGAGCTTTTTCCACATTTAATATTTTCCCCCGTAGGGGTAAGATCGCCTGAAATTTTCTATCCCTGCCCTGTTTAGCAGAGCCACCAGCAGAATCACCCTCAACTATGTAGATCTCACAATCTTCTGGATTATCCATTGAACAATCAGCTAATTTCCCTGGTAGATTAGCGCCTCCTAAGGCACCCTTTCTCCGGGTCAACTCCCTGGCTTTCCTTGCCGCTTCCCGGGAACGAGCCGCAGTAATCGATTTCTCACACACCTTCTTGGCTATGGAAGGGTTCTCCTCAAAAAACTCAGCCAACCCCTCGCCAGTAATCGATTCCACAACCCCTTTAACCTCACTATTACCTAACTTTGTTTTAGTCTGCCCTTCAAATTGCGGATCCGGGATTTTAACTGAGATAACCACAGTCAAACCTTCACGGGTATCCTCACCTTGCAGGGCTATATCAGAATTTTTGATAAGATTATTTTTCTGGGCATAGCTATTTATAGTTCGGGTCAAGGCAGTCTTAAATCCGATCAGGTGAGTCCCTCCCTCGATAGTAGCTATGTTGTTTACATAAGAGAAGATATTCTCAACATAGGTATCATTATACTGAATTGCAATCTCCACGTCCACATTCTCCCTGACCTTATGAAAATAGATCGGTTTGGAGTGTAAAGCTTCTTTATTTTCATTCAGGAACTCAACAAAAGTGGCAATTCCACCTTCATATTCAAAAGTTGCTGACTTCCCGCTCTTTTCATCCTTAAGCTCAATCTTAAGCCCTTTATTTAAAAAAGCCAAGTCCCTGAGTCGGGCTGAGATTACATCAAAGCTGAAATCTATCTTTTCAAAGATCTTTTTGTCAGGTTTAAATGTAGTTCTAGTTCCGGTCCCCTTGCTTTTACCTGTAACCTTTACCTCGGTTTTTGTATTCCCTTCTTCATACCTTTGAAAATAGATCTTTCCATCCCTAGATACCTCCACCTCGCACCATTCGGATAAAGCATTTACCACCGAAACCCCTACTCCGTGCAGACCGCCTGAGACCTTATAGGTCTGATGGTCGAATTTCCCTCCCGAATGCAGCATAGTCATAACCACTTCTAAGGCTGGCTTTTTCTGAGTGGGGTGCATATCCACCGGGATCCCTCTTCCATTATCCTCAACTGCTACGCTGTTATCTTCATTAATACAGACCTTAATGGTATTGCAAAAACCAGCCATGGCTTCATCAATACTATTGTCCACCACCTCATAGACCAGATGATGCAATCCTCTGGTGCTGGTATCGCCAATATACATCGCGGGCCTTTTTCTAACCGCTTCCAGCCCTCTTAAAACCGTAATGGTGGTGGCATCGTAATGATGCCCCAACTTAATTTTTTCCACTGATTCTAATTCGGACTCTTCTTTGGTTTTGCTCATATCTTTCTTCCCCTCTCTTTTTCTGTTCTTTCGTAGCGTCTGGGTTTATCCCAGACGTTTCATATAACGTACCGCATAAAGCGAGACGCTACATTCTTTCATTTTTCCTGCGAAAGAGCCATCTTTTTTCATCTTCCTAAATGGATGAAGGTTTGAATTCTTAAATCAATGGAGGAAGATTATATCTTTTACTATCTCTTTTTTTACTGAATGATTTAATTTTTCGATGATATCTTTTTTAAGATAAAAAAGCTCATTCCTCCAGGATGGGCTTTCTACCCTGACAAAAAGTTTATTCCCTTCTATCTTATACGCTTTTGCTTTATCTGCTATTTTTTCACCAACTATCTTTTCCCAGTTTAGAACAAGCTCTTGTTCCTTAATCCTTTTTTCTAATCCCAAGTTCCTTAAGAGGTTCCGAAGAACCCCCCTTAAGCTTTCTGGTTCTGTTCTACTCCTT
>JAZDLB010000112.1:0-2293 GCA_043802565.1 Candidatus Zixiibacteriota bacterium
CGATCTACCGGTTGATATAATCGGCATAGATCTGGTAAGCAAACCTGGGAATCTATCTTTTATCTTAGAAGCTGATTTAAAAAAAGAACTAATCTTGGGTTGTTTAGATGCCCGGAATACCAAGATGGAAGATGAAAAGGAGATCCTTAAGCTCATCGAGAAAGTCTCCAAAAAGATTCCTTCCGAGAAAATCATTATCAGCCCCTCCTGTGGACTTGAATTTTTACCACATGAAAATGCCTTGAAGAAATTAAAACTTTTATCTTCCATTGCATACCGGTTTAATCATATGGGCTAAAATATTCTAAAGAAAAGATACTTCGTCCGCCTTTGGCGGACTCAGTATGATATAATAAAATAAGACTGTCATTCTGAGTAAGTCCCGCATTCTGCGGGACGATCGAAGAATCTGTTGACAGATTCTTCGCCCTGCGGGCTCAGAATGACAAGAAGGAGAGAAGATGCTTCTCACAACCAGCGTAGGAAGCTTCCCCAAACCAGATTACTTAGCTAAAGCACGAACCCAGTTTTCACGAAATGAAATTACAGAAGAGGAATTACATCTTCTGGAGAAAAAGTCTATAGCTGAGGTCATAAAATTCCAGGAGGAAATAGGAATAGATATACTTGTCCATGGTGAGATGGAAAGGGGTGATATGACCACCTATTTTGCAGAAAAATTAGAAGGGTTCGGGATAAGCGGACTGGTTCGATCTTATGGGAATAGATATTATCGTAAACCTGTGGTTTTGAGTGAGGTAAAAAGAAAAAAGTCGATGACCGTGGAAACCTTTAAGTATGCTCAGAGCTTGACTCCAAAACCAGTTAAAGGTATGCTCACCGGACCTTATACTATGATGGACTGGTCCTTTAATGAGTATTATCCATCCAGAAAAGATACTGCTTTAGCTTTAGCTGAAGTAATCCATCAGGAAGTTTTCGACTTAGAAAAAGCCGGGGCTAAATACATTCAGATTGATGAGCCCGCATTATCCACTCGTCCAGAGGAGATAGATTTAGCCATAGAGGCTATGTCTATTGTTACCAGAGGGATAAAAGCTAAGACTATCAGCCATATCTGCTATGGTGATTTCTCTAAAATCTATCCAAGACTTTTAGATTTTCCGGTTGACCAGTTAGACCTGGAATTCGCCAATAGCAACTTCTCAAATTTAAACCTATTCAGAAATCCTAAATTTACCAAGGAGATTGCAGTTGGAGTCATAGATGTCCACAGTCACAAAATCGAAACTAAAGAACAGGTAAAAGCCAATATTAAAAAAGCTTTAGAAGTTTTTCCCTTAGAGAAAGTCTATATCGACCCGGATTGCGGACTTAAGACCAGAACTGTAGAAGAAGCCCAGGCAAAGCTTAAAGTTATGGTTGAAGCAGTGCGGGAAGTCAAGCAAGAGTTGGGAATAAAATAAGCAAGGAGCTAGTAGCAGGGAGCTTGGAGCTTAATGAGTAAAGATTATACCAAATTAAGGGTTTGGGAATTGGCTGACAAATTGGCTATAATGGTTTATCAATTGACAAAATCATTTCCCAAGTCAGAACTCTTTGGTTTAACATCACAGATGAGAAGGGCTGCTGTTTCGGTTCCAGGTAATATTGCCGAAGGTTCGGGCAGAAAATATCAAAAAGAATTTCTTCAATTTCTCTATATTTCTTCATCCTCTTTAAAAGAACTCTCTTATTATATACATCTCTCCAAAAATTTAGGTTATTTTAGAGACGAAGATTATGAAAAAGTTTATCCTCTTTCCGAAGAAGTAGGTAGAACCTTGAGAGGTTTGATCACCAGAATAGAGGAAGATTTAAAAATAGCTCATAGCTACAAGCTACAAGCTAAAAAATGAATTTAATCTTAGAAAAGCTTCAAAAAGGTATCTTACTCTGCGATGGGGCAATGGGGACACTCCTTTATACGCGTGGAGTGTCTTACTACCAGTGCTTTGATGAGCTGAACCTTTCCAACCCTAAAGTTGTCCAGAGAGTCCATCAGGATTATGTCAAAGCCGGCGCAGAGATAATTGAAACCAATACCTTTGGCGCAAACCGTTTTAAATTAGCAACTCATGGATTTGAAGAGAAAGTCAGAGAGATAAACCTGAAAGGTGCAAAAATAGCACGTGAAGCCAGAGAAATAGAGGGAAAAGATATCTTTGTAGCTGGCTCAATCGGACCGATAGGGCAGAGGATTTATCCATTTGGGGAGATAATCTTAAAGCAAGTTAGAGAGGCTTTTTTAGAGCAGGCAGAAGGGCTTTTAGAAGGCGGAGTGGATTTATAT
>JAZDLB010000113.1:0-9325 GCA_043802565.1 Candidatus Zixiibacteriota bacterium
AAGAAATGATACTCCGGTCTGGGCAAGGGGAGAAGGAATAGTAATATATAACGATACAGGTTTAAACTGCAAAGATACCGGGTTGGCACCTTTAACTCAATACTACTATCAAGCTTGGTCATTTAGCGAAGACGGAGGACTGTATCAATATAGCGACAATTTTGATACCGCCAATGCGACCACATCCTTTAAGCGTGGCGATGCAAATGGAGACAGAACAGTAACTGTGGCGGATGTGATATATCTGATTAACTATCTCTTTAAAGGAGGACCTGAACCTCAACCTGTTCAGGCAGGAGATGCGGATTGTAATGGTGTTCCCAATGTAAGTGATGTAGTTTATTTAATCAATTATCTTTTCAAAGGTGGACCGCAACCACCAGTTTGCTGAAAAGCAATTTATAGCTTGAGTTCTACAGGGGCACGTAATAACGTGCCCCTTTGTTTTAACATTCTTATTGTCCGGGTAAATCCAGATACTTTTTTAATCTTGCCCCTTAAAAAGAGTAGCAAAATAATAGGGGCAATTTACAATTGTCCCTATTATTCCTTTTGATTTTGAAAAATTAAGACTTCGACCTACTTCAGAAATGAAATCTTCCCCTTGGTGTTATCAAACCCCGGATAAATCGACTGGGCGACTTTATCTTGAGCCTTCACTAACTGCAGGACGTTAGATGGGGGGAATATAGTAGTATCCAGAGTTACGCTTCCCTCACCTGATCCCTTTTTCAGGGTAAAATAAAGCCGGGCAATCTCGTTAGTTCCTTTGGATAGATAGATATCCGCAGCAGAAATTGTGCTGATTAAAGCGATAAGCACCTTCTGAGTTTTCGCATCGATGTTAGGAATCTTTAAGGCAAATTTATCCACCGGGGTGTTGGTAAAACTAATAGAATCCAGAGAAATGGGGCTCTTACCGGTACCGTATTTTAAGGGCACAACAATGGCCGTGATGTTCTCATCGTTCAACAGGCTCACTTTAGCCACAACCTTGTCACTCCCTGGTTTCTGGTCAACTACCACACTCACCATATCCAGTTTACCAAATGGGTCATTCGCTTTATCCGACCAGACGATGGAGAAAGACGTGAGGAGTAGCAGAATCGCAAGATAAAGGATTAAATACGTTCTTTTCATCCCTTCCCTCCTTAGCATTAAGATTTGAGCTTAAGTTCAATTATCATTCCAGCCTTTAGAAGCTCGCAAAGGTTTATTTTAAGAAATCTGCGGGGCTTCCCTGCCCCTCAAAAGCTGGTCCTCCCCTTCTAAATCGTTCGCTTTTTTGCGAAGATTTTATTTTAAATGAATTGACCTTTTTTGAGCACACCTCCTTGTTTCGAGTTACTTAATTTTTTTCCATTAACCTATTTGAGTTATCTTATATAATTTTCGTCAGAAATCTTATAATCTTTAGGCCGGTAATTCTTTGCATCCTAAAGCTCTTCTTTATATTAACTTTTATAACACTTCCGCCTGGAACATTTTAGCCCTCTAATGGACCCTGCAAACTCAGTCCTCTTTTTTAATTCGTTTTATTCAAATCGCTTATCTTCTAAAAAGAGTATCAGGAATTATTCCTGGATATTCCGTCTCGATCCGGGCAAGAATCTCTTTATATTTTCTCTCATCCTTCAAATCCTGCTGATAGATTCTCACAAGATTGAGAAGGGAATTTAGTCCGGCCTCCGTCCCTGGATTTTTCTCCGCTATCTTCAATAAAATAGATACTGCTTTATCCCATTCTTTTTGTAAGGTATAGAGCTTGGCTTTCTGGCTCTCTATCAAAATTGCAAAAGGTTTATCCTTATATTTATTCAGGAGCTGATCATAATGTTTAATCCCTTTTTCAAAAGATTCTATGGCTAAAGTTTTATTTTCTTTTAGGTAATAAGCCACTATATTTAAGGGAGATTCCAATCCCTCCGAAGTTAAAGGATAGTTGACCATCAGCCAGTTGTATTCATTTAAAGCCCTTTCCCACTCTCCGGTTTTCTCATAGATCTGGGCAATCAGGTATTGAGAGGTGGCAATCAGTCGACCCTCTTTAGGATAGAGTTTTTTTACCCTGGAAAGCTCCTGCTTGGCCCTGGGATAATCTTTCTTTTGTAAATATATCATCCCGATCTTCATCTGAGCTTCAGCCTTAGAGGAGGAATCAGGGGATGAATCGATCACCCGATAGAAAGCCAACCGGGAATTCTTTTCATCTTTCAGATAGTCATAATATATATTTCCAATCTGCAAGAGGACCGAGCCGGGGGTTTGTCCGGTTGAATCTTTTGCAGTTTCTAAAATCACAATCGACTCTTTCCAGAGGTTCTGAAATTGATATGCTCGGGCTAAACTTAAGGTAGCCGCAAAAGAGACTTGAGTATTAGGATAAGTGTGGATCAGGTTTTGAAAATATTTTTGGACATACTCAAATTCACTCTCCCTTCTGGCTTTTTCTTCTCCTGGAGAAAAAAGCTGGATCAGATGGTTGGGCACAGAAAAAATATCCGGGTCAGGCAGTCTTTTTTTCATTACCGCCGGGTAATTATCTAAAAGCTGATGATAAGTCTGAACAGCCTTTTCCTTTTCATTTCTTTTCTCGTAGATCCGGGCTAAGCCTAATAAAGCATTTTTACCTTGATTTTTGCTTTCGGGATATTTTCTCAGAACATTTTCCAAAGATCTCTGAGCCGAGTCGAAATCTTTTTGCAGAATATAAAGCTCCGCTATGCGCAGTTCAGCCGATGCGGCAATATCGGAGATGTCCTTTTCTAAAGGGGCTCCAGACTGAGTAGCAGCTAAATCCACTACCTCTTGATAGGATTGCATCACCTTTTTAAAATCAGCCGGAGCAGCGGCTTTTAAATTTATAGACAAAACCTTCCTCATCTTCTCTGACTTATAGAAATTCTTCTCAATCTTATAGCGGAGGGAAAGGTTTTTTTGATTTGAACAGGAAGATATAAAAATAATTACGCTGACAAAAAGAAGAAAAGTTGTAAAATAGAAGACCTTTTCAGAATATATCCGGGGGATAATATTTTTTCTTTTCAATTTATTTTCTCCATCCTCCCCTCTCCTTTTTTCCATAAAGTGGATCCGTAGGAAAGGAGAGGGATTAAGGGTGAGGTTTTGTAGGGACAGAATCCGCCTGAGGTGGATTCTGTCCCTGTATTTCTTTCTTATGTTTATAAATTCTCTCTCATTGCGCAGAAATCACCACACATTCCGCACTTGCGGTAATCGGCTGGGATTTTTCCTCTTTTCTACTTTGTTTTTTCAGGGTCCAAACTTAAGGCTATCATCTTTTCCCATTCAAAGGATTTGCGAGCTTTTGAGATCTCCTCATCTATATTTCTGGCTCCTTTGATCCCCTTGGCAATATCAGCCGCATGGGCAGCGATCTTTGAAGCGATAACTCCTTCTCTTACATCTTCTAAACTTGGTAGAGTCAGGTGTTCTGCTGGAGTTACATAACAGAGAAAGTCAGCACCATAAGCACCAGCAATGGCTCCGCCTATGGCAGAGACGATATGGTCATACCCAGGGGCGCAATCTATAACCAGAGGTCCTAACACATAAAAAGGAGCCTCTTCACACAATTTTTTCTCCAGAAGGACATTTGCCTCTATCTCCTGAATGGGGATATGGCCTGGTCCTTCCACTATTGCGAAAACCCCCCTTTCTCTTGCTCTCTGAACCAGTTCTCCCAAGACTAAAAGCTCATCCATCTGCACCCGGTCAGTGGAATCTGCGATTGAACCTGGTCTCAAACCATCTCCTAAGCTAAGGGTGGCATTATACGATTTTGCCAGGTCTAAAAGCTCATCATAATATTCATACAGAGGGTTTTCCTTTTGATTTACTTTCATCCACCGAGCTAAAAAAGAGCCTCCCCGGCTGACGATCCCGGTTAGCCTTTTCTTTCTCTCTATGGTCTGTAAAGCTCTTTTAGTCAACCCACAATGTACCGTGATGAAATCAACTCCGGTTTCTAAATGGTCTTCTATAACTGAAAAAAGTTCCTCCTTTTTCATCTCCTCTAAGCTTTTGCCCTGTTTGGCTAAATTGCAGACTGCTTCATAGATCGGCACAGTCCCGATTGGAATTGTAGATTTCTTCAAAATCTCAATCCTTAAATCCCTGATATTCCCTCCGGTGGAGAGGTCCATAACTGTGTCTGCTCCGTATTTGATAGAAACCTCTAATTTCTTTAACTCTAAATCGAAATCCACAAAATCAGGTGAGGTGCCTAAATTAGCATTGATCTTAGTCCTTAACCCCTTTCCTATACCCACCGGTTTTACATTCTTATGCAGGCGATTTTTAAGGATAACAATTCTGCCAGATTTAATATTCTCAGTGAGGAAATCTAGGGAGACCTTCTCTTCCAGAGCAATATTTTCAAGCTCATCCTTGTTTAAGAATTTAAATTCAGACATTTATCATCCACCTTTCTTCCCTACGGGTCGTAGAGCTTTTCCCGACTTGTTACATTATAAATATCGGTCTAAATCTATACGTTAATACCCCTTAAAACTTTTGTCAAGGATTAAATCTTAAAATGTCAAGCCAATTTAGAAATGTCCTATTTTTGCCAAAATAGAAACGTCCTATTTGATTAATATACATGTGTCTTCCTTTTTTGCAACGGCATTCCAGTTTAAAGATCTTCTCCACGGATGATTCTCTGCAGGTTTAGGAGGACGGTGAAATCTTCTCAGGTCTGTTGCCTGTTCTATCTTAACAGGTTTTTCGGCGATCTCCCTATACTTCAGGCTGACTCCCTTACCCATTATATGCAGGGAGCCATTAAGCCTCTCCTCCACGATCACTTTCTTGGTCTTCACAACCTTCTCTATCTGATAAAGTTTGCCGTTATGAGTTATGGTATTGTCGTTTCTCACCGTGCGCTCGGTCTTTATGCAAAGATACTTGTCCAGATTGAAGTATTTTGGAACCCTCACATGCACATCCGTCTCATTTGCCGGGCAGACCCTGAACCTCCGGTTAAACTTCGGCAGATACTCCTTGAGAAACTCATTTGCGGACTCTTTGGTCTTTATTCCTCTAAGCCTCATCTCCTTAATAAGTCTGTCCTGAAGGATCCCAAAAAGCCTTTCAATCCTCCCTTTTGCCTGTGGAGAATATGCATGGATCACCTTCACTCCAAGCTCATTTACTGCCCTCTCAAACTGGCTTAGAGGCTCTATCTTTTCAAACTCCTCCCACTCTGTAAGCTTCTTAGTTGACTTGTAGGTGGTGTGCCTGTCCAAATAAATGCTTAGCGGAAGCCCATATTTCCTCACATAACGCTTAAAACTGTCCATCGCAGGGATAGTCCCCTCATAATCGTAAAACCTCGTAAAGACATTGTTGGTGGCATCATCTATGTAAGCCATCAGCACAAGCTCAGTCCGCCTCAGGCGGATACCCTCAAGCCAATCATGATGAGAACCATCCATCTGAACCATCTCTCCAAAACATTCCTTCCTTTGTCTCCACTGCCTATGTCTTGACCTTTTGCGCCTCCTCTGCCATAGACCCGCCTCCATAAGCCATTTCCTCATGGTCTCATCGCTTAACTTAATGCCGTCAACCTCACCCAACTTCTCAGATGCAAGGGTTGGACCAAAACCTATGTACCTGCTCCTGTAAAGCATTAATACCTTTGCTCTAACCTCAGTCGGTGTCTTCCTGTTTGAAAAACGACCTCGCAACCTGTGAATTACACCCCTTTCACCCTCTTCACGTACTGCCCTAACCAGCCTTCTTGTTTGCCTCTCTGAAAGCCCTATCAGGGAAGCAGCTACCCTCTGGGTTATCTGCCTCTCTATTGCCTCCTGGATTACCTTTAATCGCTTAACCTCTCTTATGCTCATCCTGATAATGTTCTTTTCTGCCATAATCCTCCCTGTTTTTTAAGGGGAAATTATAGCTAGGTCTTAGGACATTTCTACTTTGGTAATTTAGGACATTATCATTTTGGTGTAACACACAAATGATATATTTTTACGAACTTTATAGTTGGTTTGTTAAGTAGTTCATGAATTTAGCTTTGGAGATAGGGCTACCCTATTCTTGCCTTAATCTACACTTGACAATTCCATTCAGTTATAATATTATCTTTAAACCTTACTTTTTACTTTATGATCTTATGCCCATAGATAAAACTACAATCCTGAATTTTATGGCTGAAAAAGCCTATCGACCCCTGAAGATAAGGGAATTAGCCAGGGGGATGAAGATATCTGAGGATAATTACCGTTATTTTCGACGAACTGTCCGTTCGATGATCCAGGAGGGGTTAATCGTCAAAATCCGGAAAAACCGTTTAGGTCTGCCAGAAAAGCTCAATTTAGTCGTAGGTAAGCTTATTACTAATAAGTCTGGATTTGGCTTTGTTCAATCAGAGGATGGAAAGGAAGAAATCTATGTTAGTCCAGATGATCTGGGAACTGCCCTGCATGGTGACAAGGTGGTGGTTAGAATTTATGGCAAAAGAACCGGGAAAAAAAGAGAAGGCACGGTTCTAAAAATCTTAGAAAGGGCTAATCAAATCCTGGTAGGAACATTTAAACATGGAAAGCATTTCGATTTCGTCCAGCCAGATGACAAAAGGTTTACCAGAGATATCTATATCTCAGACTCAGGTGAGGCTAAGGAAGGGCAGAAAGTAGTAGTCTCCTTAGAGGATTGGCAGGACAAATATCTGAATCCTGAAGGAAAAGTTGTGGAGGTGTTGGGTTATCCAGATGAGCCAGGCGTGGATATTTTAACCCTGATTAAAGAATATCAGCTGCCTTTAGAATTTCCGGTGGTGGTGGATAGGGAGGCAGAAAGACTCTCGCAGAAAATCCCGGAATTAGAATATCGCACCAGGGTTGATTTCCGTGATAAAATCTGCTTCACTATAGATCCCTGGGATGCCAAAGACCACGATGATGCTGTGTCTTTAGAAAAACTAAAAAATGGTAACTTCCTTTTAGGGGTTCATATAGCGGATGTCTCCTATTATGTTAAGGAAAATTCAAAATTAGATAAAGAAGCTCTCTCCAGAAGTAACAGCGTCTATTTGGTAGATAGAGTAATCCCGATGTTGCCAGAAAAACTATCTAACCAGATCTGCAGTTTAAGACCTGAAGAGGAGAAATTAACCTATTCCGGTATTATCGAGATAGATCCAAAAGGTAAAGTAGTCAAATACCAGATTGTTGAGAGCATCATCCAGAGCCGGGCGAAATTGAATTACGATGAAGTGCAATCCTTTTTTGATACCGGCAAGATTAATAAAAATCTTTCAGGCCTTGAAGAGATCTTAAAAGAGATGCTGAAATTAAGCCAGATTCTTCACCAGAAAAGGATAGCCCGGGGAAGCTTAGACTTCGACTTACCAGAGGCTAAAGTCCTTATGGGCAAGGATGGAAGAGTTTTAGATATCTTCAAAGAAGAAAGGTTAGAAAGCCATAGATTGATTGAGGAATTCATGCTTTTGGCAAATCAGTGCGTGGCAAAATTTACCAGCTCTTTAGAAGTTCCTTTTCTCTATCGGGTGCATGAGCAACCGGATAAGGAGAAAATTGAAAGTTTTTCAGAATTTGTCTCCACTTTGGGTTACCGCACATCTTTTCAAAAAAAAGATGAATTTATCACCCCTAAAAAAATTCAGAAATTCTTAAAATCGGTTGAGGGAACTCCCCAGGAAGAGTTGATGAACGAGTTACTTTTAAGGTCTTTGAAAAAAGCCTGTTATCAGCCAGAGAATATCGGCCATTTCGGCTTAGCCTTTTCCCATTACACCCATTTCACCTCTCCGATCCGCAGGTACCCGGACCTTATGATTCACCGTCTCTTAAAAGAGCTAAAAGAAAATGGTCGCTATACAGCAGAGAGAAATTCTTATCTTCAAGAGAGATTGCCTTTTATCAGTAAGCTTACTTCTGAGAGGGAAAGGTTAGCAGATGAAGTAGAGCAGGAATCGATCAAGCTTAAACAGATTGAATATTTAAAAGATAAATTAGGTGAGGTCTTTGGTGGAGTTATATCTGGAATCCTGCCCTTTGGTTTCTTTGTTAGATTGGATGAGCTTTTGGCAGAAGGGATGGTCCGCTTAAGCCTTCTGGAAGATGACTATTATAGATTTGAGGAGAAAAATAGAAGATTAGTGGGCCGGCATACCAGAAAAATATTAAAATTGGGTGACCAGGTTAAAGTTCAGTTAATTAGTGTGAACAAAGAAGAAAGAAAGATAGATTTTAACCTGATAACCGAGAAAAAAGATCTTAAGAAAAGTAGAAAAAGGAAGAAATTAAGGTATTGAATTAAAATTAAATAAAGATTGCCAAAGAGTTCTATTTCTGTTATTTTTTAATCGATTTTAAAGACCTGTATGGTAGATAAACGTAAGATACTGAGCATAAGTAAATCTGAGGAGTTTCAGAAGGAGCTTAAAAAATTCCTGCAAGATTTTGAGCTCATTTTAGCACAGGATAGCACCGAAGGTCTTAAAAAGCTCAAAGAAGAGCTACCTGAAATTGCTATCCTGGATTCCCGCATAGAGGACTTCCCCTGCGATAGCTTGATAAAAAAAATCTTAATCAAAAATCCAAAAACCAACATTCTGGTGGCTTTAGAAGACCAGGATGAACCGGGGGACATCTTCATCCGATGTGGGGCAGACGATCTTTTAAAATTACCCTTAATCAGCGAAGAAGTCAGCTTAAAGGTAAAAAAACTAATCAATGAAAAAGATTTCTTAGAATCCTGTGGCCTGGTTGGAAAATCAGAAGAGTTAAAGAAGATCGCTGAGGCAGTTTTGCAGGTTTCTCCTACCAATATCACGGTTTTGATAACCGGTGAAAGCGGCACTGGCAAAGAATTAGTTGCCCGGGCTATTCATAACAATAGTCCAAGAAAAGATAATCCCTTTATAGCCGCTAACTGCGGGGCATTAGCAGATGGGGTTTTAGAAAGCGAGCTCTTCGGACATGAGAAAGGAGCATTCACCGGAGCAGTAAGTCGAAGGGAAGGGCTTTTCGAAAGGGCCGATAAGGGAACTATCTTCTTAGATGAAATTGCGGAGATAAAACCAGCTACTCAGGTCAAGCTTCTAAGAGTCTTGGAGGAAAAAAGCTTGTTAAGGGTTGGAGGAATCAAGGATGTCAAGATCGATGTCCGGGTAATTGCGGCAACTAATAGAGACTTAGAAAAAGAGGTGCAGGAGGGGAATTTTCGCAAAGACCTTTACTTCAGGTTATGCGTGGTTAAAATCGACATCCCTCCTTTAAGGGAAAGGACCAAGGACATACCTATACTGGTCTATGATTTCATC
>JAZDLB010000114.1:0-5832 GCA_043802565.1 Candidatus Zixiibacteriota bacterium
TAGAAGTATGGCTCCATCCGGTTTTCCTACCTGATCAAACAGAGGGACCCCATTTATGGAGAGTATGGTCTTTTTGCCATATAAGGAAATAGAGGGGATAACCAGATAGGCAAAAGGGGTTCCAGTTAAAAGATTCTCCAGTGGTTTAACTGTATCGCTTTCGATAACATTGGGCATCTGGGTTATCTTCATCCCCAAGGCTTTGGATTTTCCACCTTTTTCCACCCCCAAAATCTCTCTCATTTTAGGGTTCTCATAGACAATTTCCCCCTCTTTATCCAACCTGATAACCCCGATAGGGAGCTTTTCTACAATCTCCTGATTAAATTCTTTTAAGTAATATATCTCTTCCTCAGCTTTCTTTCTCTGGGTAATATCCCTGACCACACCGTTTATGCGATAGACCTTTCCTTCAGAGTCGAACTCAATGTCTTTCCTATCACTGACCCAGATAACCTCTCCATTTTTACGAATCAACCGGTATTCAGTGCAAATTTGTCCAGCCCCAGGTCCTTTCTTAATATGAGCATCAACCTCACTGAAAACCCGTTCGACATCCTCTGGATGGGTTATCTTTCGCATAAAGCCCTGAGGGTCTTGATTGATTTCATCTAAAGGATATCCGGTTTGCCTTTCAAAAGAGGGTGAGATAAAATCATACCGGTTGTTTAGCGGATCGTAACGGCAGATCACATCGGTTATAGCGGAGGCAAAGTGTCTGAAGCGCTCTTCGCTTCTACGGAGTGCCTCCTCCGCCTTTTTGCGCTCGGTGATATCTATTCCCGTAATAAGAATACTGGTAGGCTGACCTCCTTCGTATAATATTATATTTCCTGGAGAGAACAATATGGTGTGAATTGAGCCGTCTTTGGCATTGATATCCACATCGATCTCAGGGGTGTATTCTCCCTTAAAATCTCTTTCTAATTGCGAAGCTACTTTTCCCCTCTGTTCAGGAACAACAAACTCCAGTGCCTGCTTGCCGATAATCTCATCCTTTGAGTAACCGAATTTTTTAATCGCTGACTCGTTGATATCTTTTATCTTCCCGTCAATGCCAATTATTAAGTTGACTGTAGGATTTTTCTCATAGAGAAACCTATATTTCTCCTCCGACTTTCGCAGAGCCTCCTCTGCCCGCTTTCGGTACAACGCTTCAACAAAGGCCACGGATAAAGCCTCTATAGCTTCCTGGTCAGCCGAATCATACCCAAATTCTTTGTTGGCTAAACCGATCATACCAATAGACCTACCCGCATGTTTTAACAGAACGCCTAAAAAGGAGGTTATAGGCGGATGACCTTCAGGAGTCCCCACTCTGTCGGGATGGGAGACAGGGTGGTTGACTATCAGGGATTTTCTGTCCTTGAGTGCTCTGCCCCAGATACCTCGGATCTCCATATCTTTAATCATCACCACTGCCTCCGACTTTGGCATTCTGCAGGCATCCCAGCCAGGATCACTCAAGGCAATGGTATCAAAGTGACCGGCCTGATTCACTTCGCCGATGAAACCGAACTTGCTATTGGTCAATTCCTCTGCCACGGCAAGGCACTTGCGAGCAACCTCTTCATCTGTTTCACACACCAAAGTCTCTTGAAGCACCTTATTAATTGCGCCCAGCACGGCATTTTGCCTGAAGACTTCCTGCTCCGCCTTCTTACGCTCGGCGATGCCCGTGCTGATTCCGAGGGAGCCGATAGACTTTCCTTGCAGGTCTTTTAATAAGGAGACCGATATGCTTACTGGAACTATGCTACCATCTCTTTTAAGTAAAGTAGTTTCAAAGTTTTCTATAAGCCTTTCTTCCAAAAGCTTCGTTTGTATATATTCAAGTTCTTCTTTGTCCGGACAAAAATCCGAAAGCTTTTTTTTGCCAATAACTTCTTCAGCTTTATAACCAGTGAGCTTCTCGGCCCCCTGATTGAAAATGGAGAAGCTCCCTTCATTATCGATAACTGTTATAGCCACCTGGGAGGTGCTGATCATATTATCCAGGTAGTCTTTTACTTTTTTAAGCTCATCCTCCGCCTTTTTCTTCGCAGTTACATCTTTCAAAAAACAATAAGATGCAACTTTCCCCTGATACTCTATTATAGCAACCCCTGCCTCAACCTCTTTTCTCTTTCCGTCTTTAGTCAGGATGGTAAACTCATAATGGTCTGGCACCTCTTCCCCCTTCTGCCTCCTTAGGTATCTATCTAAAACCATATCCCTGCTTTCCGGTGCAATTCCCTCCATGAAATCAGACCTCTCTATTTCTTCCCAACTATAACCAGTTAAATCCAAAAATTTTTGATTAGCCAATTTGATTCGATTATGCTGCAGGATTAAAATAGCATCATTTGATTTTTCAACCAAATTTTTATATTTCTCTTCAGATTCTCTCTTCTCCCTTTCTTTCTCAGGTACATCTCTTAATATTTCTACTATGCCAATAATCTTCCCCCCCTTGTTTTTTAAAGGAGAGGCATCTATCTCCATATATCTTCCATCATCTTTATGGATGACTTTTACCGGTGCAGAGTTTTTCAGAACCTTATTTAGTGGACAGACTTCGTCTGATACCGGGCAGGGTTTATCTAAATTATGAGAGAGCTGGTAGCAAAACCTCCCTTTAACCTCAGAGAAAGATTTTTCTCTATTATCCAGAAACTTCTGATTGGCATAAACAATTTTGTAATCTGGGTCAAGGATTAGAACCTCTTCTCCTAAAGAATCCAGGACCTCAAATCTATTACTGGACAAAAGCTCTTCTTTCTTAAAGATACTCATAATTTATTGATTGATTAAATTTTTAAATAATCACCTGAAGTCCCATTGTTCAATTTTGGGACAGGTTTTGAAAAATGACTCATATACTTTATCGTCATACTTTATAAAAAACTGGAGTGTATCCGCTTAAGGCGGACAGCTTTACCTTTCCTTGAAAAAACAAGAGAAACTTGTTCTTCGTCCGAATTTGTCATCAAGACCCAAAATCGGGAATCCGTAGGAGTGGTGTCCTCACCAACGAAGACAAGGTCGTCCTAAGGACGACCAGCAGGGTAAACCTAAAAGGTTTACACTCCAATATCCCTTACGAAAAACTTCTTTAAAAATAAATTTAAGCTTATACTTTTTGATCTAAAGGAAGATGTGGAAAGGCGTTTAGATTAAGAGAAGAGCTTTCTTTTCTTTGAAGATGAAAATCACCAGCCGAAGCTATCATGGCCGCATTGTCTGTACACAAGATAAGTGAGGGGACATAAAGCTCCAGCCCTTCTTTGCTGGCTTCCAGACTCAATTTCTGCCTTAAGTAACTATTATTAGCCACTCCTCCGGCTAAAGCGATCTTCTTTACTTTAAGTTCCATGGCAGCTTTTAAAAATTTCTCTACGAGTACATCCACGATTGCCTCTTGAAATCCTTTGGCTATACAGGACTTTCGCTCCTCCTTCTCCTTTACAGATAATTTAGAAACATATATAGCTACTGCAGTTTTCAATCCGCTAAAAGAGAAATCTAAACTCCCCTCTTCTAAAAAAGCCCTGGGAAATCTTATCTTAGAAGACTTGCAACTCTGGCTTAATTTATCAATAGAAGGCCCCCCTGGATATTCTAAGTCCAGAACCCTTGCCACCTTATCAAATGCCTCCCCTGGAGCATCGTCTCTGGTCCGACCTAAAATCCTATAATCCCCCTTATCCTTGACATAAACCAGAGTGGAGTGCCCGCCTGAGACTATAAGGCAGATCAAAGGGGGTGAAAGGTTAGGATATTCTAAGAAATTGGCGAAGATATGCCCTTCGAGATGATTTATCCCGATAAGTGGAACCTTTAAACTATAAGCTAATCCCTTAGCTAAGGAAAGCCCGATTAAAAGGGAGCCAACCAGACCTGGACCACAGGTAACTGCTATGCCTTCTATTTTCTTTAAAGTAATTTTAGCCTCTATTAGTGCGGTCTTAAGAATGGGCAGAATGGTCTTTATATGTTCTCTGGAGGCAAGCTCAGGAACAACTCCCCCATATCTTTTATGAATCCACTGGGAAAAAACAACATTAGAAAGTGTCCTCTGACCATCCTGAATTACAGCTACCGCAGTTTCATCGCAGGAGGTTTCAATCCCTAAGACAAGCATACTAATTTACCATTAAGTTAAAACTGTCCGGCTCTGCCTTAAAAAGTAGTATATCTTCTGGAAGCTGAATCAAAGGAGAAGTTTTCGTCTCTCCCCTTTTTATTCCTTGACAATCTATGCTCACTTTTATCTTCTCTAAAGTGAGTTTTGCAAGTGAATCTTTTTCTCCCAAAAGCTCCAGATTGATAGTCTTGGGTGTCAGGTGGATTTTTCTCCCCCTGGGGATATTTATGAGTGTGATTGGCAAATTTTCTAACCTTTTCTTCTCTCCCTTTTGAACCTCTACGGAGAAATCAACCCTCGGAGGCGATATCTTGAGATTAAAGAAGGGAGGTGAAATTAAATCTATCTTTCCGGTAAAAGATTCACTTAAATCCTGAAATTCCTTCTTCTGGGTCAGAATATATTTGATTTTCTGAACATTCTCAAACGGCCCTTTAATCCAGACCTTCTCCGGAGTAAATCTTATCTCTCCTTTCTGAAAATAACCCTCCTCTAATGAAAAAGAAAGCTGAGAGATGATTGGAACTTTTCTCTCTTCAACTTTCTGCAAATTGATCTTCAGGACCTTGGGTGATGCGATCTCGATGGCTGATAGATTCAGCCCCTCCGGGATATTTACCATCTCCGTTTCTATCTGAAATTCAAACTCTCCACTATAATATTTCTGAACGTCGATTTTCAAGCTTCTTTCTTTTAAAACAAATAGCTTTAAAAGCTCCTTCCCCTTGCCATAGATTTTCACCTTCACCATATCCGGCAGAGGTTCAGCTAAGATTAGCTCCGGGGAAAGATTAAGTAATCTCAAATTGTAATTGAAAGTATATTCATAAGGCTTATCCGTTGATGCATAAAACCACAAAAGGAAAGCTAAAAGGATCGCCCCCAATTTCAGCCAGAGATTATCTAAAAACTTCTCCCACATCTTGCCCTATCTTCTGGATCCATTTTAGACTGGAAGGATCCGTTTCCCGAAATAACTTAATAAAGTTGAGAAGGAACGAAGCGCCTTTAAAAGACTAAAAAAATTATTTACTTATTAGAATTGGCTATGGTCTTGCCAAAGCTTATCTCACCGTTGTCTATGCGGATGGAAAATCCGCAGACTGGGTTAGAGCAGACCCAGGCTTTATATCTTATGCTGGCACCCTCTCTGCCATAATCAGAGAGAGGCAAAAGAATTCCTTTGTTACACTTAAGGCATTCTGGAAAATCTTTTTCCATACCTTACCCCACCTCCCTTTCCCTCCCCGTAGGGGAGAGGACTAAATCCTTGCGCTTCGTTCACCCCAACTTTTGAAGGCAAAGTAACGTTTAGAAAAAAAATGTCAACAATTTTTTAATATACCGGAGTGCACCGTCCGTGACGATGCATAATTTGTATATCGCCGGGGAAGAGGAGTAAGGGTGGGCTTCAAACCCGCCCCTCTGCGAATATCAGATGTAGAGACGCATAGCAATGCGTCTCTTTTTTAGACGAATCTGAAAGGGGCACGCTACAAAAAATCCTTACCCTCTCTTTTCCTAAAAAAACGGGTCTTTCCCAATAGGTATCCGTAGGAGAGGAGAGGTCAAATATATTGTAGGGGCATCCGCCTATGGCGGACCGTGCCTGCCCTGATAATGAGCGACCACACGGTTCGACAAGCTCACCGTCCCTGAGCGAAGTCGAAGGGAGCAGAGCCGAAGGAGGGGGTCGCCCCTACGCC
>JAZDLB010000115.1:0-7206 GCA_043802565.1 Candidatus Zixiibacteriota bacterium
ACCTGGGAGGCAACGGAGGCATTTCACTTAGATAAGAGTCCACACGTAGATGCTTGGGTAAAAAACGACCATCTTGGCTTTGAAATAATATATATCTTCAAAGGGGTGGTTAGAAAGTATAGACCTGACTTTATTATTCACTTAACGACTGGAGACTTTATGGTTCTTGAAACTAAGGGGCAAGAAACGCAGGAAGATAAGACTAAAATAAACTTCCTGGAGGAGTGGGTAAAAGCAGTCAATAACCATGGTGGTTTTGGTAGATGGCTTTTGGCAGTTTCAAAAAATCCAGCTGATGTGCCAGGAATTCTTTCTGAGGCTGTTTCGAAACTGGAGCAATAGAATTATGACCCTTTGCTAAAGTTGTGTGTCCATTTTGTGACCAAACAAAGTATAAATAGTCACAAAGAGATAAAAACAGACACAAGCAAATAAAAAAGCCAAATTAAGGAGAAATATAGTCTCAGCCATCAAACCGGGGTTCGACTCCCCGTAGCGCTACCAGAGATCTTAAGAATGCGTCTAAAGAAACCTTGAAAAAGTAAAATGCGAGAAAGGTTTGGATGAAGTGTTTAACTCTGGCGAGAGTCTAAACTTCTTAAAAGACAAATCCGCCTTTGGCGGATTAATTTGGTTCACCTAAAGGTGAACGCTCTAATTTTCTCCTTTAAAGTAGTTTTGCCCAGAGCTCAAACTGGATCTTGTATAATCAGCGCCACATCAAAAAGAAAACTTTGAAATCCGGCAACTTCTTAAATGAAATTGAAACCTAGATTTGTAACTTTCATTGCAGATGACTGAACTTATAGACTCATACGGTCGCAAAATAAATTATCTCAGGCTCTCGGTCACAGATAGATGCAATCTGAGGTGCTTCTACTGTGTGCCTGAGGAAAATTTTTGCCTCAAAAAAAGGGAGGAGATCCTTTCCCTGGAGGAATTGGAAAGGGTTGCCAGGGTGGCTATAAATCTGGGGATAAATAAAATCCGCCTCACCGGGGGTGAGCCCCTGCTCAGAAAGGGAATAACCTTATTGATTCAAAAGTTGGCAGCTATTCCGGGGCTAAAAGACCTCTCCTTAACCTCCAATGGCACCCTGCTAAAAGGATATGCCCAGAAATTGAAGGAATGTGGATTGAAGAGGATAAATCTGAGTCTGGATACTTTACAGAAAAAGAAATTCAAAAGGATAACCGGAAAAGACCTCTGGGAGGAGGTGATGGAAGGGCTTGAGGAAGCGCTTTTTTATTTCCAAGGGGTCAAACTCAATGTGGTGGCACTTAAAGGAACAAATGAGGATGAGATCCTGGATTTTGTGGAGTTTATCCAGGATAAGCCTGTAACCCTGCGTTTTGTCGAATTTATGCCCATTGGAGAAAATGGGTGGAGCTGGGAGCAATTCCTTCCCTCATCTTTCATTAAAGACCAGATCCAGACCAGATATGAATTGAAGAAAGCTATTCCTGACTTGAGAAACGGCTCAGAGGAACTTTACCAGATTGATGGTTTCAGGGGTAACCTGGGTTTTATCTCTGCCATCAGCCATAACTTCTGCCAGGACTGTAATCGCCTGAGGCTGACCGCGGATGGCTTTTTAAAGCCTTGCCTTTCCTCTGAACTTGAAATTGAGCTTAAATCTGAAATTCGCCAGGGAGCAAAAGATGAGAGGATCTCTGAGCTTTTCAAAAGGGCGCTAACTTTAAAGCCTGAAGAGCATAGGTTGTTCCAGGAGAAAAACACAAAAAGGAGGATGTTTCAGATAGGTGGATAAGATGCAAAAAAATCTACACCGGGACAGAAAGGGTAAAGTAAGGATGGTGGATGTTGGGGATAAAAAAATCACCCGGAGGGAGGCTAAAGCCTTTGGTGTGGTAAAGATGAGAAAAGAGACTTTAAGGCTGATTCAAAAGGGAGAAATCCCCAAAGGGGATGTCTTAGGCTGTGCCAAGATCGCCGGGATTTTAGCAGCTAAGAAAACCCATCATCTCATCCCGATGTGTCATCCTTTGCCACTTAACTGGATAGATCTTAGCTTCAGATTGAATAGGGTAAAAAGCCAGATAGAGGTAGAGTCCGAGGTGAAAGTTGAGGCTAAGACCGGGGTAGAGATGGAAGCTTTAACAGCGGTCTCCATTGCCGCTCTGACCATCTATGATATGTGTAAGGGGATGGATAAGGAGATGGAGATAAGGAGCATCTATCTTTTGAAGAAAAAGGGCGGAAGAAGCGGAACCTACTCCAGAGAAAAAAGGAAATAAAATGGGAGAAGTCCTTGCTATCTGCATTAGCCAGGATAAGGGTGAGAAGAAGACCCCGGTTAGCTCTGCCCTTCTGAAAAAGGACTGGGGGATCGAGGGGGATGCACATGCCGGGAACTGGGAAAGACAGGTAAGCCTCTTAGCCTGGGAAAGCGTTGAGAAGATGAGAAAAAGAGGGCTTTCTTTAAAGCCAGGTGATTTTGCAGAGAACATCACCACCTCCGGGATCGACCTTCTGAGCTTGAAGCTCGGGGCAAAATTATATTTGGGGAAGGGAATTGAGTTAGAGATCTCTCAGATCGGGAAAGAGTGTCACCAGAAATGTGCTATCTTTTACCAGTCGGGCTACTGTGTTATGCCGGAAGAGGGCGTGTTCGCAAAGGTTTTAAAAGGCGGAAAGCTATATCCGGGGGATAAAATCAGGGTTATAAAATGATTAAAGTAGCAGTAATTACAGTAAGCGATAAAGGTTACGCCGGGGAAAGAAAGGATGTAAGCGGGGAGGTTGTGAAGGAATTGGTGAAGAAATTACCTGGAGAAGTTGTTAAATACGAAATAATCCCGGATAAGAAAGAGATGATTAAAGCAGAGTTGATAAGGTGCTGTGACCAGCTTAAGATAGATTTGATCCTTACCGTGGGGGGGACTGGATTCTCACCTCGGGATGTTACCCCTGAGGCAACCTTGGAGGTAATAGAGAGAAAAGCTCCGGGTATTCCTGAGGCTATGAGGATGGAAAGTTTGAAGATCACCCCCCGGGCAATCCTCTCCCGGGCTGAGGCTGGAATAAGGGGTAAGAGTTTAATCATCAACCTCCCTGGAAGCCCTAAGGGAGCAAAGGAGAATTTAGAAGTAATTTTGCCAGCCTTAGCACACGGAATTGAGATTCTGCAGGGGAAAGCTGGTGAATGCGCTGAAGAGATAAAATAGAAAACTTATCTCCGAGCTTTCTCTCCTAAAGGAGAAATCTATGGAGGAAAGCCGATAGGGTATAGCTGGAAACGGTTATGCCTCCCGCATTGGAAAGGAGAAAAAAAGGAGCCAGTTTCCAAAAGATGCGGGAGCTGGCTTTTTAAATTCAAAGGTTAATTATTTTATGAAAAAAACCCTTTTAGTGCTGGCTTTGTTTTCTTTACTTCTAGTTTACTGTGGAAGAGGACCCGAAAAGGAGCTTGTCTTAGCCACCACCACCTCAGTTCAGGATTCAGGGCTTTTGGAATACCTTTTGCCTTTCTTTGAAAAAGAAAATAGTTGCAAAGTTAAAGTGATTGCAGTCGGCTCAGGCCAGGCTATGAGATTGGCTAAAGATGGAAATGTTGATCTGCTCTTAGTCCATGACCCGAGATCAGAGGAGGAGTTTATCAGAGAAGGTTATGGCAAGGAGAGGGTTGAGATAATGTATAATGATTTCGTGCTGGTAGGAGCGGCGGAGGACCCAGCCGGCATAAAAAACCAGAAAGATATCCTTTCTTCACTGGTCAAAATAAGAAATCTAAAAAAAAGCTTTATCTCCCGAGCGGATAATTCTGGAACGCATAATAAAGAGAGATCGTTATGGGAATCAGCCGGGGTTATCCCGGAGGGGGAATGGTATCTGGAATCCGGATGCGGGATGGAAGCTACTTTGAGATTGGCAAACCAGAAAAAGGGGTATTGCCTGACTGATAGGGCTACTTTTCTTTCACATTGTAGGGAGCTTGACCTGGTCATCCTTTTTCAAGGTGAGAAGAATTTGAGAAATCAATATAGCGCCATCATAGTTTCGCCAGATAAATTCCCTGAGGTTAATTACAATTTAGCCTTAAAGTTTGTTTCCTTTTTAACCAATGAGAGAGGACAGAAGCTGATTGGTGAGTTTGGCAGGGAAAAGTATGGTCAAGCACTATTTGTCCCTAATGCCAGGATGGATCAGAATGAGCCTTTTTAGTAAAGAGATACTGGAGATAGTCTGGCTTTCCCTGAAGGTATCCGGAAGTGCTGTTATCCTTTCTTCCCTTTTCAGTTTGAGTTTAGCCTTATTGATTGAGGAGAAAAACTTTCCAGGGAAAAACTTAGTCTTGAGTCTTCTAAACACTATGATGATTATCCCGGCGGTAACCATTGGCCTTCTGGTCTATCTTCTTCTGATGAGAAGAGGTCTTCTGGGAAACCTGGGACTCCTCTATACCCCCTATGCGATGATTCTGGCTCAGGCGGTTCTGGCCACACCAATCATAACTGGCCTTTCTTTAGTAGCAATAAGAGGTGTAACCCCTAAGATAAAAGATACAGCCCTATCCTTAGGAGCAAGCAGATTCCAATTGAACCTTTTAATCTTAAGAGAGGCTCGATCTGCCTTAAACGCCGCAGTTATCACCGGCTTTGCCAGGGTGATTGGTGAGACCGGGATGACTATGATGGTGGGAGGTAATATAAAGGGCGCAACCAGAGTGATGACTACTGCCATTGCCTTAGAGACTATGAAAGGTGAGTTTGAGTTAGCAGTTACATTGGGAGTCATCCTCATTTTAGTCTCCTTAGGGATAAATCTTTTTCTACACCTTCTGCAGGGGTCAGGGATGAGAAGATGAGAATAGTGGCGCAGGATTTGACTAAAATTTACAAGCGGAGAGAAGTTCTATCCTCAGTCTCTCTGGAGATTGAAGAGCAGAAGATAAATGTAATCTTAGGCCCAAATGGCTCCGGGAAGACAACCTTGCTTAAAATCCTGAACCTGTTGGAGAAGCCAGATTCTGGTAAGCTTTTATTTGAGGGTAAGGAGTATACCTTTAATTCCCGGCAGAGTGAAATCCTGGAGCTGAGAAGAAGGATGGCAATGGTGATGCAGAATCCGGTGATGTTTGATACCACGGTCTTCAAGAATGTGGCTTACGGGCTAAAGGTGCGGAAAAGGGATCTTATAAAAAAGAGGGTGGAAAAGGGATTGGATTTGGTGAAGATGACTCAGGCGATGGAAAGAAAAGCTCTGAGTCTATCCGGGGGTGAAATCCAGAGAGTAGCTTTAGCTCAGGCACTGGTTTTAGACCCGGAGATTATCTTTTTAGATGAGCCGACCAATAATTTGGATTCTATAAGCCAGAGGATAATTGGGGATTTGATCTTAAAGCTTAAGGAGAGAAAAGATAAAACCATTGTTTTAACCACCCATTCCCTCTCCTCTGCCCGCAGATGGGGTGAGAATTTCTACGTGCTGAAGGAGGGGAGGATAATCCAGAAGGGGGAAAGGGAGGATATTTTCAATCGTCCTGCATCAGTTTTTTTAGCTGAATTCTTAGGGATGGATAATCTTTTCTTTGGAAGATTGGAGAGAGAGGATGGACAGATAAAATTAGGGGTGCAGGGAATGAAATTTGAGGTGGTAACTGAAAAAGAAGGTGAAGCGTATGCTACTATCCCTCCTGAGGATATCTTGATCTCATCCTCTCCTCTTCTCTCCAGCGCTCGCAACTGTTTTAAGGGTAAAATCATTCAGATAGAAGAGGAGGAAAGGGTGGTTAAGGTGAAAGTGGATATCGGGATCCCCTTAGTTAGCCTGGTCACCAAAAGGTCCAAGGAGGAGATGGGCTTGGCTTCTGGCAAGGTAGTTTATCTGACCTTTAAAGCCTCGGCTGTTAATCTTTTTCAAGATGACCAGATTTGAAAGGTGTAAAAAAGATTTTTCCATAGGAGCTTTGAATTGATCAGCTTTGAAGAGGCTCAGAAAAAGATCTTAAACAAAATAAAGGTTCTTCCTACTACCGAAGTGAATATCCTGAATTCTTTAGATTGTGTCTTAGCTGAGGATCTCCATTCTTCAGTCAATATCCCATCCTTTGACAATTCAGCCATGGATGGATTTGCCGTAAGGTCTTCTGACACAAAGAAAGCCAAAAGGAAAAATCCGGTAAGGCTTAAAATAGTAGAGGATCTACCCGCGGGAAGCTTCAGCCGGAGGAAATTAAGAAAAGGAGAGGCTATAAGGATAATGACCGGCGCCCCTATACCTGAAAGGGCTGACTGTGTGGTGATGGTTGAAAATACAAAACCGGATGGTGATTGGGTAAATATATTTGTGCCGGTTACAAAGGGGGAGAATGTCAGATATGCTGGTGAGGATATAAAAAAGGATGAACTGGTTTTGAAAAAGGGGATTTTGATAAGACCTCAGGAGATGGGGGTTTTAGCCTCCCTGGGTAAAAAAGAAGTTAAGGTTATAAGAAGACCGAAGGTGGCAATCCTTTCTACCGGAGATGAACTGGTCTCCATTGACCAACCCCTTTCTCCAGGGAAGATAAGAGATTCTAACCGCTATTCCCTTTATGGTCAGATTCTGAAAGCTGGAGGGAAGGTAATCGATTCGGGGATAGTTAAAGATGAGGAGAAGATCTTGCTTAAGAAAATAAAAGAGGCATCCTCAAAAGCTGATCTTATCTTGACTACTGGCGGAGTATCAGTAGGGGATTATGACCTGGTCAAAAAGGTTTTGGCTAAATTAGGGAAAGTCTATTTCTGGAAGGTGAATATGAAACCGGGAAAACCTCTGGCTTTCGGACTTATAAAGGGAAAACCACTCTTTGGGCTTCCCGGAAATCCGGTTTCCTCTATGGTGGTCTTTGACCAGTTTGTCAGGCCCTCCCTTCTGAAAATGGCAGGCAGAAAGAAACTTTTCAGAAAAAAGGAACTGGCAATAATTCAGGAGAAAGTAAAAAAGAAACCGGGACGCAGGGAATTTTTAAGGGGAAAGTTAAGTTTCAAAGGGGGGAAGTATTTAGCCTATCTTACCGGACCGCAAGGCTCCGGGATTTTAAAATCTATGTCCCTGGCAGATGGGCTGGTCATACTCCCGGAGGATAAAGAAGTTGTCAAAAAAGGTGAGAAAGTAGAAGTTGAATTTTTCAATTACCCGGAAAGGGAATGATAGTCTCATTATGTCAGGACGCAGGGCTTCCTGACCTACTTACTGTTCGTA
>JAZDLB010000116.1:0-3119 GCA_043802565.1 Candidatus Zixiibacteriota bacterium
TTTCCCGGGATACATTCGTTTTTCTTTTCAGTTTTCATACCTTATATATTATAGGTTTACTCTAAAACTACCTTTCCTATGGATCCAATTTCGGATAAACACAGCTCCAATTAATATAAGATAAGAATTATAAGTTTTCAACCTTTTTGTCGGCTTTTGTTTGTAAAAGATTCATTTTCTACGAACAAAACAGTATATCTCCCTGATAATTTAGTAAACATATATGTTATTCATTAATGGCCTTAATTTGCTATACGACACTGCAAGGGACGCAATACATATTCCAGATTATATTGTTACGAACATCAATTAAGAAAAACGATAGTCTTTATAAATTATTTGGACATAATCCACCTATAAAGTATTGTAAATCTACGGATTTTTCTTGACAAAACACTTTTAAGAGTTAAAATTATATCAGGAAAAATAAAATCTAATCTTCATCGCTGGAGGATTTTAGCTCTTACAAAAACTTTTTATTAAGTTCATTGATCTTATTATTTCTCTCCTCTTCAGCTTTATCCTTCGGCTTCGCTCAGGACAGTGAGCTTGTCGAACTGTCCCTGGAGACTCAAAAAGGGGGTTCAGTTTATAATTCACAAGGTAGCTATGCAGGAGGAGGAGAAGCAGTAATCCCATCTCCAACCTTTATTTTGCCTACGTCTGGCAAAATTATGAAGGAGAAACCTTCTTTGCAGGAGAGGAAACAATAACCATACAGGGAAATATTTTAAAGCCAGAAAAATATTTATAATTTTGAACCTCTTAAGTTTTCATTACCTGAATCCTATAAATGGGGCACGTTGTCCGCCGAGGGCGGATGCCCCTACTTTTTTCCGGCTTATAATTTGTCATCATTCTCGTTATTTATCCTCTCTTCTCTTGATTTTAATTCCTTTACCTTTCTCCATCTCCTCAAAACCTGGATATAATCTACCAGCATTTTCTCCTCCGCCTCGGTCAGGCTTTCCAGTATGGGAATGCCGATTTTAATTAAAGCCCTGACCACATCCGCCATAGTCCGATCATATCTTTTAGCTAACTGGCTAATCTTCTCCTTGAGCTCATAAGAGATGAAAATATTGATACAATGCTCCCCCTTACAGGTCGTAATCTTTTTATCGACTTCTAACTTTGTCGATGAATTTTCCATAAAACCTCCTTTATAGTTGTCATTTCCTACGGATCCGTTTAACGGACTGACCCCACCTCTGGCGGGGCAAGAATCTGAGTTTTTTAAAAGTTTATAAATCAAACATATGTTTTTTCTGATGATTGATCAATATCTGTGGGGTTTTAATCTCCAGATTGAATTTCTCTCTGAAAATTCGCAAAACCTTTTTCCAGGTCTCCTCTTTCCTTTTGGATTTTATCAAATCATCTAATTCATTTCTTAATGGATGAGAACAGATCAAACACCTTTTCTCTTCAGAGATTTTGAGCTTATACCGCTGTGAGACATAATCCCTCAAACCGAATCTTAATTTTTCCAGAGCAGAGCGATGAATCCTTTCTAAGCGGTCTTTGGTTTTGTCCAGGAGTTGAGAAATCTGGCTATAACTCAAACAATCGTAATAAAAATATTGAATAAACTCCCTTTCAAAACTATCCAGCTTATCTAAGGCTTTAGCCACAATTATCTCTAATTCCATTGTTGATTCTTCATCTTTTATTTTCTGTATAAGTTCAAATTCCCCGGAAGCAAACTCCGGCTCCTCTTTCCCACTAACCCAGTTCAAGGTTCTAATCCTTTTCCTTTTTTTCCTGCCATATCCTAAAGAGCAGGTATAATAATCTACAAAATGGTCTTTTCTTCTCTTATCTCTTCGAGCGGTAAGGCTCGTATCGGCTTTATGCTCAGAATTGTTCTGCATTATAAAAATTCTCCAAACCTTTTCTGAAGGCACTTTTAATTTGTATCAAAATTCTTTAAAGAAAGATTAAAAAGCAATCACATCTTCTTCATCTCTCTTTCACATTGTAGTCGCTATATGCTTTTTTCCGGATCTGGTGTAATTTCCTGCTGACCGGGGTGTAGAAATGTATTGCCCTGCACCTCTACGATCTCATCAAAAATCTATTGCTTGGATAGTCTTTGTCTTTTATATTACTGAAGCTTTTTGAAGGTCATTTTTTTAAAAAGGAGTAAAAATGGAGAAATCTTCTTCGAGCAAAGAATGGGGTTCTGGCAAAACCTTTGTAGGCACAATCCTTTTAGGCGTGGGAATCCTTTTTCTTCTGAGCAACTGGGGTATTATTCCCTCCCTGGGCAAAACCTGGCCTTTGATCCTGATAATAGTGGGATTAGCTTTTCTTTTAGGAATAGGGGGAAAAGAAAAAGGTTCAACTCAAACTCCTTCTCCACCTGAAGAGCCAAAGAACAACTAAATGGAGCAAACTCCCTCTCCGGGACAAGAGAAAGATTATAACCTGAACGAAATCTCTAAACCTGAAAAAAACCGGCACGGACGGATAGGAACAATTTTTCTGCTTTTCTTTCTTCTGGTTATATGGCCCCTTTCTTCTTATCTTCTTATGTCCGAATCAGGACAAGAATCAGGGTTATCTGCTGCAGGTGAAAATGAGTTAAAGGTTACTACTCAAATCTATATCCCCACTATCTTAATTCAACTTTTGGTATTTTTACTAATCTTTCTGATCATTCTAAGGGAGAAAGAGAATCTTTCAAGTATTGGACTAAAAGGGTTCAACTTCAGCAATTTAATGATTGGTGTTATCTTCTGGTTAGTAATAAGTTCTTTCTTTATAGCTTTGAGTCTTATTCTGCAACTCAATAAACTTGTCATACCTCCTGAAGTAACCTATCTTTTACCCCGTACCCAAACTCAGAAAATTCTCTGGGTAATTATGGCTTCAAGTGTCAGTATAACTGAGGAAAGCGCTTTCAGAGGATTTATCCTTACCCGGCTAAATTTCTATTTGAAAAGCTGGTGGCTTACAATTTTGATCACCTCTTTATCTTTCAGCCTGGGACATCTCTATCAGGGATTAGTCGGAATGTTATTTGCAGGAATATATGGGGTGGCTTTCTCTTTGCTCTTCCTCTGGAGAAAAAGCCTTACACCTTGCATCACTGCTCATTTTCTGCAGGATATCAC
>JAZDLB010000117.1:0-3022 GCA_043802565.1 Candidatus Zixiibacteriota bacterium
TTTTCCATACCTCCTCAGCATTTTTTTGATTATCTAGATAACTAAAATAAATTAACCCAAGATTGAAATAGGTTTCAGGAAGATCTGGACTCTTAGGATACGCTCTGACAATCTGTTTGTAAATCTTGATTGCTTCTTCAAATCTTTTCCCCTCTATGGCCTGTTTTGCCTCCTTATAAAGAACCTGTTCGCTTTTCTTTGAACAATTTGAAACAAGAACAATAGCTCCGAAGATAACCGTCATCCACAAAATTTGTTTTTTCATTTCCTTTTTATCCTCTTTATATAGATGTCATTGCGAGTCCCGCCTGCGGCGGTACCAAGCAATCCGTTTACTGTGTAGGGATTGCTTCGTCGTCCCCGTAGGGAGACTCCTCGCAATGACTTTCATAGTTGTTTCTTTCGTAGTGCGACCCTTTTAGGGACGCCCAGGCGAGGCTAATCCGCCTCAGGCGGACGCACTACGAAATAATCCTCCAAAACAAAAGGCGAGTTTTCTCGCCTTTATTATAACCATTCCACCTCAATTAAAACCCCTCATCTATTCGCTCTTGGATTTAACTTTGGTACTGCTTTTTTCCTTCTTATCCTCTTTTACCGAAACCCCACTCTCCTCTTTCGCCTTCTTTTTATAAGATTCGCTCCGGTGATCCGTGATGTAAAATCCATTACCCTTGAAAAGTATCCCTCCACCCGCCGAGATTAATCTTTCAACCTCTCCTCTGCATTCAGGACAAATTTTTACTGGATCATCTTTCATCCTCTGGAATCTCTCGAATTTAAAAGCACAAGCTTTACATCTATATTCGTAAGTCGGCATTTTACCATTCCTATTTTGGATATTTTCTCCTGGTGCTCTTCGGACGTTCGAACTTAATCTTACCTTCTAAAACCTCTTGCAGGGCTAAGGAAACTATCTTTTCCATCCGTGGTTTGTCTTCTTCACCCTGTTCTGCTTCTTCCTTTTTAATAAGTATCTCATTTACTTTTCTGGCATGCTTTGCCGCCACGATGATAGCTTCGAACCGGTTAGTGGTAAATTTTCTGAAATCATCTAAGGAATCTTGTCTCATCATTTATCTCCCAGTTATATCATTATTTTATGAATGAAATATTTTTAGTTCACCACTTCATAATCTGCATCTACAGCTTTTCCTTTTTCTTTCCCCTCCTCAGTTTTTGCTTCACCCCTATCCTGGCTTCCAGATTGAGTCTGGGCAGTTGTCTTCTGATACATCTTTTCTGCAGCTGCATGCCAGATTGTGGTTAAAGCTTCAGAAGCTGATTTGATCTCCTGTATCTCTCCTCTCTTCAGGGCTTCTCTAACTCTTCCCACTGCAGACTCAACTCTGGATTTGGTCTCGCTATCCAGTTTATCCCCGTATTCTTTCAAACTTTTTTCGGTTTCATAAACTAACTGATCTGCCTTATTCCGGATATCAACCTCTTCTCTTCTTTTTTTGTCCTCAGAGGAATGAATTTCTGCATCCTTAACCATCTTTTTAATATCCGCTTCAGAAAGACCACTGGAAACAGTTATCCTGATGCTCTGCTGTTTACCAGTAGCCTTATCTTTGGCTGATACGTTAAGAATTCCATTTGCGTCAATGTCAAAAGTAACCTCGATCTGAGGAATCCCTCTGGGTGCTGGTGGAAAGCCATCTAAATGAAACCTGCCGATGGTTTTGTTATCAAGTGCCATCTCCCTTTCGCCCTGTAAGACGTGAATCTCTACAGAGGTCTGATCATCCACTGCCGTGGTGAATATCTCGCTTTTTCTGGTGGGTATAGTGGTATTTCTCTCAATTAATTTAGTGGAAACTCCACCTAAGGTCTCAATTCCTAAGGCTAAAGGAGTAACATCTAACAACAGTACGTCTTTCACCTCACCCCCTAAAACCGCTCCTTGAATTGCGGCTCCAACTGCTACTACCTCATCTGGATTTACACCCTTATGCGGTTCTTTATTGAAAAGTTTTTTAACAGTCTCCTGAACTTTTGGCATCCTGGTCATTCCACCGACTAATACCACCTCATCCATCTGGTCAACTGAAAGCTTTGCATCCAATAACGCTTTTCTACAGGGCTCTAAAGTCCTTTCTATCAGATCATCTACTAACTGCTCCAATTTTGCCCGGGTAAGGGTAATGTTCAGATGTTTGGGTCCATTAGCATCTGCAGTGATGAAAGGTAGATTGATGGTTGTTTCCAATGTAGTAGAAAGCTCCATCTTGGCTTTCTCAGCCGCTTCTTTTAACCTCTGCAAAGCCATTGGATCTCTGGATAAATCGATCCCTTCCTGCCTCAAGGTCAAATTCGACTTTTTGAACTCTGCAACTAACCAGTCGATGACCTTTTTATCGAAATCATCTCCACCTAAATGGGTATCGCCATTAGTTGATCTTACTTCAAAAACTCCCTCTCCGATTTCTAAGATAGAGATATCAAAAGTCCCTCCACCTAAATCAAATACCGCTATCTTCTCATCCTTCTTCTTATCCAGACCATAAGCTAAAGAGGCCGCAGTTGGCTCATTAATTATCCTCAAAACCTCCAAACCTGCGATCCTGCCTGCATCTTTGGTTGCCTGGCGCTGAGAATCATTAAAGTATGCCGGGATGGTGATAACTGCCTGAGTTACTTTTTCACCTAAATAATCCTCAGCTGTCTGTCTCATCTTCTGCAAAATCATAGCGGAGATTTCCGGAGGAGAATATTCTTTATCTTCAATTTTGACTCGTACATCACTATTCGGACCTTCAGCCACTTTATAGGGAACGGTTTTGATCTCAGTTCCGACCTCAGAATATTTTCTACCCATAAACCTCTTGATAGAATAAACTGTATTCTGAGGATTGGTAACCGCCTGTCTTTTTGCCACCTGCCCAACTAACCTCTCACCCGTACGGATAAATCCAACTACAGAGGGGGTAGTTCTCATCCCTTCTAAATTAGGAATGACCTTAGGGTCTTTCCCCTCCATAATAGCCACGCAGGAGTTAGTTGTGCCTAAGTCTATGCC
>JAZDLB010000118.1:0-4926 GCA_043802565.1 Candidatus Zixiibacteriota bacterium
AGAATGAGCCACCAGGTCTGCTTGTGGAACAAGTCCATAAGTTACTATAGGTCTTTCAATCCCTGGTATAATCTCCTGTATAGCCTTCTCATCTAAGCACAGAATCACACTACCATAAAAGGGAACTTTATTGACAAACTCCGTGAAGACCGTTTTTATCTCCTCTAAGTCCTTGTAATAATCTAAATGTTCAGCCTCTAAGGTGGTAACTACTGCGATAGTTGGTGTAAGGCGCAAAAAGGAGCGATCGAACTCATCTGCTTCTGCTACTAAATATTCTCCCTGACCTAACTTCGCATTACTGCCCAGGCTTCTGACCCTCCCTCCCACGATAATAGTCGGGTCTAAACCTGCTTCTGTCAAAATATGCCCGATCATAGAAGTTGTAGTGGTTTTACCATGAGTTCCAGCAACCCCTATACCGTATTTCATCCTCATCAATTCCCCTAACATCTCTGCCCTTCTTATCACCGGGATCTTATTCTCTTTAGCAAAGATTACCTCAGGATTCGAATCCTTCACCGCTGAGGAGACAACTAAAACATCTGCATCCTTCACATTCTCTTTTTTGTGCTCTAAATAGATTTTAATCCCTAACTTTTCTAATCTATCAGTCGATTCTGAACTTCTTATATCCGACCCAGTAACTATATACCCAAGATTCCAGAGTATTTCTGCAATCCCGCACATCCCGGTCCCCCCTATTCCCACAAAATGAAGTTTTTTTACCTTTTTGAATCTTACCATCTATTTATTTTGTCTTTTAAGGACGAGCTAACACCTCCCGGATAATCATCGCGTAGCGGAGGTTTCAGACCTCCGCCGAGCCCTGAAGGCTCGGCTACGTGGGTTCCTTATCCAAAAGTCTTACCATCTCATCCACGATTTGAGAAGTTACCAAAGGTTTTGCTAACAGCTTTGCATTATTTGACATCTCCTTTAACCTGTTCTCGTCTCTTATTAACTCTACCATCAATTCTGCTAAATTTTCCCCTTTTAGCTCTTTTTCTAAAATCACCTCAGCTGCCCCTTTTTCTTTTAAAGACAAAGCATTATATCTCTGGTGATCAGCAGTGGCAAAAGGATAAGGGATCAAAATAGATGGTTTACCACAAGCAGTGATCTCAGCTAAGGTCAAAGCCCCTGCCCGGCAAACTAAAAGATCAGAGAGCGCATAAGCAGAAGCCATATCCTGGATAAATGGCAGAACAGTTGAGACTAAATTTATACCTTTCATAAAATCTTTTATCTCTTCAAAATCCTTGCTTCCTGTTTGCCAGAGAAACTGCAGGTTCTCATATTTCTTTAAATACTCCATCCCCTCTTTTATAGCTTTATTTATATTTTTTGACCCCTGGCTCCCACCAAAGACAAAGACTGTTTTCTTGTTAGGTTCTAAATTGAATTTTTTCAACCCTTCTTCTTTGTTTCCTGAAAGTATCTCCTCCCGGATCGGGTTTCCTAACACTTTAAGTTTTTTCTGAAAAAGAAAATGTCTGGCTGAGTTCTGGTAAGATAAAAAGACCCGACCAGCTACTAAGGACAAAATTCTGGTGGATAATCCAGGGTAGGAGTTCTGTTCCTGAATCACCGTCTTTTTCCCCATAAGACTTGCCATTAATACAACTGGTAAACTAACATATCCGCCAGTTCCAATCACCATATCAGGATTGAATTTTTTAATAACCATCCTTGATTCTAAAAGACTTTTGACCAGGAATAAAGGTAAAACCAAAAGCTCCTTTTTTAAAGATCGAGCCAGTCCTCTAACCGAGATAAATTCCAATTTGAAGTTATTTTTTGAAACCAGCTCCTTTTCTAAACCTTTCCTCGTTCCTACAAATAGTATATCCGAGTTCGGAAACCTGAACTTAAATTCATTTGCTATTGCAATTGCCGGATAGATATGCCCTCCGGTACCTCCTCCAGCTAAAATCAATTTTACCATAACCTCCGATAGATTTTAAAACCTCTCTGTCTGGATACATTCAGGATTATCCCCACGCCGGCCAAATTGAAAAGAAGAGAAGAACCTCCGTAGCTTAAAAATGGCATTGGTATGCCGGTAGTGGGTAATAAACCCAGGACTACTCCACTATTTATTAGAAAATTAACGAAAATGGTAAAGGTCAAGCCAAAGGCTAAATAATATCCTAAAAGGTCTGGTGCACGCTGGGCGATCTGAGCTCCTCTCCAGACTAAAAGGAAAAATAAGATTATAACTCCAGAGACCCAGAAAAACCCTCCTTCTTCACCGATAGTTGCCAGGATAAAATCGGTGTGAGGTTCCGGCAGGAAAAAGAGCTTCTGTCTCCCCTCACCCAGCCCCACCCCGGTTAATCCGCCATTCCCTAAAGATAAAACTGACTGCTTGAGCTGATAACTACCCTTAAGTGGATCTCTAAGTGCTTTACCATAATCAATCAATCTATCCTGTTCATACCCGGTAAAATGGACAAACAGAAGTCCCAAGATTAGAACTGGTAAAGTTATAGCTAAAAGATGTCTTAACTTTGTTCCAGAAAGGTAAAGTAGAACCAGCGAGCTTAAGACTAAAGTGAAGACCCCTCCTAAATGTGGCTCTTTCAGGATAAGTAAAGTAGCTGTTCCTAAAACAATTAAAAAAGGCATAGCCAGATGCTTGAACTGTTTAATCTTCTCCCCTTTCTTAACCAGGGTAAAAGCCATATAGATGATAAATGAATGTCTGAAAAATTCACTGGGTTGAAACCCGATCGGGCCAATCCTGAACCATCTATGTACCCCCTTGGTTGCACTCTGGAAGAGGACCAGGACTAAAAAGGCTAAAGATGAGAAAAGAAAAACATACGAAATTTTTTCAAGCTTGTGATAATCCATCTTTAAAAACACGAAGAAAACAGCAGAGGAGATTATTATCCAGATACACTGTCTTATCAAAAAAAATGTGCTATCTTTTTTCATTTTGAAATCAGCTAAAATCGCGGAGGCTGAATAGATCATCACCATCCCCAGGAAAACCAGTATCAGGATAATGAAAAGCAGCATAAAATCTGGTTTGGAACGATCAGTCATTATTTTTTACCTTTCAGATTCAAGACTGTGAGTTTGAATACTCTACCCCTATCCTCATAATCCTTAAACATATCAAAACTGGCGCAGGCAGGAGAAAGTAGAACACAATCACCTTTTTCCGCTTTCTGGAACCCCAATTCTACCCCCTCTTCCATAGAATCAACTAAATAAACAGGGACCAGATCACCTAAGGCATTCTTTATCTTCTCCTTAGCCTGACCCAACAATATCAAACCTTTTACCTTTTTCTGAAGAAGTTCCCTCAATTTGGTGAAATCCCCACCCTTATCTTTACCACCAGCGATGAGGAAAATTGGCTCCTTTATGCTCTGCAGTGCATAAAAAACAGAATCAACATTCGTAGCCTTTGAATCGTTGACAAATCTTATCTGGTCGATTATAGCTACTTCCTCTAAGCGGTGTTCCACCCCTTTGAAATTCCTTAAAGCTTTTTCCATAGATTCTTTCTTTACGCCAAAAATCCCACAGATTGCACAGGCCGCCGCAGAATTAGCAAGGTTATGAGGACCTTTAATACCTATGTCCTCAACTGGAATTATCTCCTCAAGTTTCCCATTGAGTTGAAAAACCAAATTTCCATTTTTCACATAAGAGCCTACTTTTAATTCGCTATTAGTGCTGAAAAATAAACTCTTTGCTCTGGAAAGGGGTGCCAGCTTCGAGGTTACCGGATCATCCCAGTTCAAAACTACAAAATCCTTTTCGGTTTGATTCTCTAAGAGTCTCAATTTTGCATCGGTATAACTTTTCAAATCAGGATAACGGTCTAAATGGTCCGGAGTAATATTTAAAATAGCCGAGACTTTAGGGCTGAACTCCTCAATCTTTTCTAACTGAAAGCTGGAAATCTCTAAAACGATTATACCTCTACTGGAGACCTCCTGCACCACGCTTGAAAAGGGAACTCCGATATTGCCCGCCACTTTGCATTCTCTACCATCCTCTTTAAATATCTCACCTACCAGAGTAGTGGTAGTAGTTTTTCCATTCGAGCCGGTGATACCGATAACTTGTGCTTCCGTTAGCCAGAAAGCTACTTCGATTTCTGAGAAGATCGGAATCCCTTTTTCTTGAGCTTCAACTAATAGGGGAAGATCTGCCGGGACACCAGGACTTATAACCAGATAATCCTGGTAATCGATTGCCTTCTGGGTATGCCCGCCGGTTTCATATTCTATACCTGATCTATTCAGCTCCAGAATCTCAGAGGATAGATTTTCCTCTTCTTTCTTTTCAGTAATAAAAACTTGAGCATCTAAGCTCTTTAAAAGCTTAGCGATTGCCATCCCGGAACGAGCCATTCCAAAAATTGAGACTTTTTTACCTCTAACCCGATCCGCTCTCACATAAACCTCTCTTCTATCACACAGAACTTTCAATTTCTCTCCGCAAACCCTTATCCCTTGATCCCTTTTCTATCTTTAGAACCGCGTAACTACGTGAATTTTTACCCTTTCATCCTTTGAGCTTTTGAACCTTTAAACATTTGAACTTTTTTATCTTATTTTTAAGGTGCTAAGCGTTAAAAGTGCAAATATTGCACCTGCAATCCAGAATCTCACCACCACTCTTGGCTCTTTCCAACCTGAAAGCTCAAAATGATGATGAAGTGGTGTCATTTTAAAAATCCTTTTACCTTTACTCCACTTAAAGTAACTCACCTGCAAAATGACTGAAAGAGCTTCTGCCACAAACACCCCTCCTACGATCACCAAGAGCAACTCCTTCTTCACCATTACAGCTATAATTCCTAAGGAACCTCCTAAAGCTAAAGCTCCAGTATCACCCATAAACACCTCTGCAGGATAAGAGTTAAACCATAAGAAGCCCAAAGCTGCCCCGATTAAAGTC
>JAZDLB010000119.1:0-5267 GCA_043802565.1 Candidatus Zixiibacteriota bacterium
AAGAATTAGAGGGATGAAAGAAGTGTCATTCTGAGGGAGTCGCCTCTCTACGAGGAGCAAAACCTCCGTAGGACTGTAATGCTTTTATCGGTTGGCGAGACGACCGAATCTGCCTCAGGCGGACTTAGATTCTTCCCCCGCTAAAGGCGGGGTCAGAATGACAAGCAGTTTGAGCGCTCGCAGGATGCTCCTTTTGTCAAACTAAAAGTCTGACCAACCGATTAACCTCACCTTTTAGCCCTCTCCTTATAAAGGAGAGGGGAAAAATCTATTTTGTTTGCAAAAGATTTTAATTTGATTTATATTGAAAAAGTTTAAGACCCTGATAAAAGGGTTGGTTTAAATTTTTGTTTTTTACATAGATTAATTGAATTTTCCTTATAGATTAAACACATTTTTAGAAAAATAAACCATGTCCGAATTTGCTGCGATAGCTTTTCCTCTCCCTTTGAGGAAAACTTTTACTTATAGTATCCCGGAAAATTTGAAGGAGAAAATAAAACCCGGTCAAAGAGCTTTAGTTCCCTTTGGTAGGGAGAAGAAGCTGGGATTTGTGGTCAGTGTAATCCCAGCTTCAAAGGTTAAAAATACAAAGGAGCTCTTAGACCTTATAGATGAAGAGCCAATTATCACTCCGGAGATTTTAGAGCTTACCAGATGGATCTCTGAGTATTATTATTCCTCCTGGGGAGAATGTCTAAAAGCCGCATTGCCTTCAGAACTACAGGTAAGAAGTCTTCTTTGGGTCTACAAAAAAGAATCCCCTCTTTTAGATTATGAAGATAAGAAATTAAAACTTTCTTCAGTAGAAATAAAAATCCTTAATACGCTTGAAAAGGAAAAACCTCATAACGTAGCTTTCTTAGAGAAAAAATTTGGTTCAAAAGGGATATATTCCGCTCTTCATTCTTTAGAGAAAAAAGGGAAAGTAGAGTTATATTATGAGCTGAGCAAGCCAAAGGCTAACATAAAATATGAGAAGAATTTTTCTTTAAAAGTAGATTCTCCTGAGGAAAAAAAACTTGTTGAAACTTATATTGAGACGGTTAGGAAGAAATCTACCCGAGAAACTTTTCTGCTTGAGCTTTTGATAAAGGAAAATAAAGAGCTTCCTTTAAAAGAGATAAATCAAAGAATAAAAGGGGCCTCTCAGATTTTAAATCGATTGGAAAAGAAAGGATTAATCAGATCTTTCTACCGAGAAAAACCAAGAGAACCTCTCTGGGGGATGAATGAAAGTTTTACCGAGGGATTTTCTTTAAATCAAGAACAAAAAGACATTTTAGAAAAATTAGAAAAGGCTTTAACAGAAGAAAAATATTACCCCTTTTTGCTTTACGGGGTAACTGGTAGTGGAAAAACTCAAATCTATATTGAGATTATCAAAAAAGTTCTGGAAAGAAATAAAACTGCTTTAGTTTTGGTTCCAGAGATATCTTTAACCCCTCAGATTATCTTTGTCTTCAAATCGGTTTTTGGAGAGAAAGTGGGCGCTTACCATTCCAGCTTATCTCCCGGGGAAAGATTTGATGCCTGGAGAGGAATTAAAGGTGGTAAGATAAAAGTGGTAGTTGGAACCAGATCAGCTATTTTCTCGCCACTTTCGAATTTAGGGGTAATCGTGGTGGATGAGGAGCAGGATTTTTCCTACAAGCAGAAAGAGCCAGACCCGAAGTATAATGCCCGTGATTTAGCTTTGGTTAGAGGAAAGATGAATAAAGCCCTGGTTGTGCTTGGCTCAGCCACCCCGAGTTTAGAAAGCTTCTATAATGCAGAAAAAGGTAAGTATACTCTTCTGCAGTTGAATCAGAGGGTAGATCAAAAACCTCTTCCCCAGGTGAAGATTGTCGATCTAAAAGAGGAGAGGAAAAAAGGAAACTACGCTATATTTTCTTCTGAGCTTTCCTCTCAGATGAAAAGAAAGATAGAAAAAGGAGAGCAGGTTATCCTGTTCTTAAACCGGAGAGGATTCTCAAATTTCGTCAAATGCGAGGAGTGCGGTTATATCTTTCACTGCCCACACTGCGATATAACCTTAAACTTTCACCGCATCGATTTCTCTTTACGCTGTCATTATTGTAACTATAAATTAAAGGCAAGTTCACTCTGCCCTGAATGTAAAGGGAGCAGGCTTGCCTATAAAGGTGTGGGGACTCAGAGAATCGAGGAGGAGATTAATAAACTTTTTCCAACAGTTGCTATACGCAGGATGGATCAAGATACAACTTATAGAAAAGATTCCCACCGGGAGATCCTTAAGGGTTTTGCTTCCAAGGATTTTAGTCTTCTTTTAGGCACTCAGATGGTGACCAAAGGGCTTGATTTTCCAGATGTGACTTTGGTGGGAGTGATATCAGCAGATACTTCTTTAGATTTTCCAGATTTCAGAGCCAGAGAAAGAACTTTTCAGCTTCTGACTCAGGTGGCTGGAAGAGCTGGGAGAGGAAAATTAGGGGGTGAAGTTATCTTTCAAACTTATTATCCTGAGGATTGGACCATTAAACTTTCGGCTGAGCAAAATTTTCCGGATTTTTATAAAAGAGAGATAAAAGAAAGAGAAGAACTTCTCTATCCTCCTTTCAGCAGGTTGATTTTAATCCGGTTTCAGGGGAAAGAGGAGAAGAAAGCTGAAAAGGTAGCTGAGTCTTTTGGGGTCGAGTTAAAAAATAATCTAAAATCAAATTCTAATGAGTTCTTGGGACCTGCACCTGCGCCTCTTGCTAAGATTAAAGATGATTACCGTTTTCAGATTTTGATAAAAACCAGAAATGTTAGAGCGGTTACTCAGAAAATCGATTCGATTCTGGATAAAGGATTTGATAAGAATTATTCTGGAGTGAAAATTTCTATTGATATAGATCCTTTAGAGATAATGTAGATTTGAAAAGAACAATGTGATTTACCCTTGACAAAAATTTTACATCTGGTTAAGTTAGAAACTTTAAGGAGTAGATATTATGATAACCATAGAAGACCTCAAGCAGAACGAGAAAGTTAAAACTCTGATTGCCAAAGCGGATAAGTTCTTAGGAGAGATCGGTTATACTGAGCACGGTCAAAGGCATGCCAGTTTATCCGCCAATATCGCTTATAATATTATGATTCGCTTGAAAAAGCCTGAAAAAGAAGCTCATTTAGCCGCTATAGCCGCCTATCTGCACGATATCGGAAATGTGATTAACCGGGATTATCATGCCCAAACCGGTGCACTTTTAGCTTATCAAATCCTTTTAGATATGGGAATGCCTTATTCTGATGTTATAGAGGTGGTAGCCGCGATTGGGAATCATGATGAAGGAGATGGTCAGCCAGTAAGTGATATCTGTGCGTCAATTATTTTAGCTGACAAATCGGATGTGCATAGCTCACGGGTGAGAAACTTAGAGATGATCAAGCAGGATATTCATGACCGGGTTAATTATGCAGCTAAAAGTTCTTTTTTACGAGTAGATGAGGAGAAGAAGACTATCTCCTTAGAGATAAAAATCGATACCTCTGTTTCCCAGGTAATGGAATATTTTGAGATTTTCTTGTCCCGTATGGTGGTTTGCAGACGGGCAGCAGAATATCTTAAAATGAGGTTTGAATTAGAAATCAACGGTCAGAGGTTACTCTAAATTGAATGGATCTCTCTAAGAAACTTAAACTTACGGGGCTGGTCCGCCTCAGGCGGACGCCTACGATTGTTCACCTATTGATCTCTCGTAGAACGGGCACCCTTGCTCGCGAATAGGGTTTAGGAAAAATATGAAAAAGAAAATAGATTACAAAATATCTGGGGTGGATATCGATAAAGCAGATTTGGCTAAGAAAAAAATTAAAAGCTTAGTTCGCTCGACCTTTAGTAAAAATGTCTTAACTGATATAGGTAGCTTTGGTGGATTTTTTGCTTTGACTCTAAAAGAATATAAAGATCCAGTTTTGGTTTCAAGCGTAGATGGGGTAGGGACTAAGTTGAAGATAGCTTTCCAGATGAAAAAGCACGATACGGTGGGAGAAGATCTGGTTAATCATTGTGTAAATGATATTTTGGTTCATAATGCTAAACCATTATTCTTTTTAGACTATATCGCAACTGGTAAACTTTCTCCGTCAATTGTAGAAGAGATAGTCAAAGGGTTAGTTCGTGGATGTATAAAGAATAATTGCTCCCTTATCGGGGGGGAGACCGCGGAGATGCCGGATTTCTATAAACCGGAAGAGTATGATCTGGCTGGCTGTATTGTAGGAATAGTGGAGAGGAAAAAGATAATCGATGGTTCAAAAATTGTTCATGGAGATTTAATTTTAGGTCTGGGTTCAAATGGTTTGCATACTAATGGTTATTCATTAGCCCGCAAAGTTATATTTGAAATCGGAAAATACAGAGTTGCTGATTATGTGAAAGAACTAAAGAATACAATTGGAGAAGAGCTTCTCAAAGTTCATCGTTCTTATGCCAGACCAATTTTCAAGGTCTTAGGGAAATACCAGATCAAAGGGATGGCTCATATTACCGGTGGAGGAATTCCAGGTAATCTAATAAGAATATTGCCGGATGGTTATCAGGCAAGGATAGATGTTTCGTCCTGGAGAATTCTTCCGATTTTCAATTTCATTCAGAGAATAGGTAACCTAGAAACTGAAGAGATATTCAGGGTTTTCAATATGGGGGTTGGTCTTATTTTAGTTGTGTCAAAAAATAATGTAGAAAAGATTAAAAAGGAGCTTGAAAAATCTGGAGAGAAAGTTTTTGAGATTGGTAAGGTCGTTTCCGGGAAAAGAAAGGTAATATTAACTAATTCCGAGAATCGGATCCGTAGGACTTGAAAAGGTGAAAAGATGATTCTGCTTCTGATAATGGATGGCTACGGTTTAAATAACAAAAAAGAGGGGAATGCTATTGCTCTGGCAAAAAAGCCGAATTTAGACCGGCTATTTTCCAGCTATCCAAATACAGTTTTAGGTGCCTCAGCCCTGGACGTTGGTCTTCCAGAAGGCCAGATGGGAAATAGCGAAGTAGGGCATCTGAATTTCGGTGCGGGTAGAATAGTATATCAGGAGATTACCAGAATTGACAAGGCAATAAAGGAAGGTTCTTTTTTTGAAAATGAAGTCCTATTAGAGACAATGAATAAAGTAAAGGAGAAAAGTTCTTCTTTACATCTTATGGGTTTGGTCTCAGATGGAGGGGTGCATAGCTCTCTAAATCATCTCTATGCTCTTTTAAAATTAGCTAAAGAAAAAAGAGTAGAAAAAGTTTTCGTGCATGCCTTTATGGATGGGAG
>JAZDLB010000120.1:0-3674 GCA_043802565.1 Candidatus Zixiibacteriota bacterium
CACCCACCTGAATTGGCATATAAAGGTCAGCTCTGCCATCTGAATACCGGTCAGACTTCCAGATATAGAGTTTACCATTAAGGTCACCTGCTGCCACCTCTAATTTCCCATCTCCATCTAAATCCCCCAATGATGGCGTAGCAGAAATTGTGGTATCCGCTTCTGCAAAAATAGCCAAAGGATAATAATGATATTTATTATCCAGTCCTAAAATCCTGATCGAATCTGAATTGAGAATAAACTTGGAGCCATCAGTTCTCCATGCATATATAAGTTTTCCGGAAGCGGTTAATATCTCGTCTTTACCATCTCCGTCTAAATCCCCATAAACCAAAGAGCTGTTATCAGAACCAGGTTTTATCCTCTGAGGCCAGCCTGAAAGGAAAATATCGTTTTTTACATTAAAGCTCATCACTGTATCTTGTCTCCCGATATTGGTCACATATATATGGGTTTCAGAGCGATTATTAGACCGGCTGGAAGGAAAAGTATAAGGAGTGAAATTTGAGTTGTTCCCTAAATAATACATATCTTCCTGTAATCCATATCCGGTATAATAATTCCCTCCGAAATCAATAACCCCGTCTGCCTCCTCCAAGGTAATGAATCTGCGGTCCTTATCACATTGTAATGCGTTATCAGTAAAGTTGTCAATCCCGTTATTATTATAATCCAAATAAGCCACCCCTTCGTCAATATGCCAGATCAAAATCCCTGAGCCGGGCAGAAGAAAATCGTATTCACGATTAGGCTGTTTTGAGTTATTTACCGGGCCTAAAACTACACCTGTAGTACTGTCTGCTAAAAGATTAATTGGTAATTCATCAATGTCAATCTGTCTGTTCTCTATAAGAAAATATTCTTCTGAATTAATAGGCACCATAACTGTTTGTGTGTCTCCTGAACTTAGTAACTCAGATGCATAAAGCTGGACATCATTCTGGTTCAAAATCTCAACTGGCTGAATATAACCTAAATAGGCTTTTCCCCAGGCATCTGGATAGACTGGCAAAAGACCTGAAACTGAACTCCTACAGCTATCCAACTCAATCCCCACATCTAAAGCATTATTATCCATCAGGGAGAAATCCCCTATCTGGGTGGTAAAGGTGCGGGTGTTGTAGAAGTCCGGAAGGCCCAACTGATGCCCGAACTCATGGGCAAAAACTGCATTCAAAGCCCCGATACGGCTATCCTGCGACCTGGTTTCAGGCATAAACATACCCTCAGTTATCCCGAAACTATCACTATCCACCCAGACTGTATCTCCGGTAATAATAAACCCGGTATAAAGGTCATTCGGAGTATGAGTAGCCGAAAAGCTGCCCAGATCGCTCTGCCTATCTGAGCCTGCATGAAAAATTATAAAACAATTATATTCTGAGAAATCTATCGCCGGTGAAACCGAATCCGCTAAATGAAAAGAGTCATGAAAAAATTGTCTTAACATTTCAAAAGGATAACCAGGCGAACCAGGAGAACCATAATAGGAGATAGTATGAGGGAGTTGATAGGTTGAACTTTCTGCTAATGGGTAAACCTTATACTTCAAGACCAATCTTTCATTAGAGACCGTATTCCAGTAATTGTTAAGTGCTTTTAAATGAGATAAAAAATAGTTTCTATAATGAGGAGGTGGATCGATAATATGCCCTTCATCTGCATAATGTTCTTGGTAGGTTCTGCGGTCGAACAATCCCTCTCCAGTGGTATTGACATCATCTGGAACTTCTTTTTCAAACTCAACCCTGATTCCCAAAACTTTTAATGTCTCCACCTGTGCATAATATTCTTTTCCTGAAACCGGTAATGCAAATCTCCTCTCTCTTTTCAATCGCAAGAGGTTTTTCTGAGAGACCTGGCTTTTAAATTCGGGCTTTGCTTCTATCAACTGTTTTTCAGCTTTTTTCAACCCTCTGATCTGAAAAACCTTATCATCCTCAGCTAAAGAAGGGTAAGTTGTTAAGGAAAATAGAAAAAAGAGAGATAAAATGAAAATAAACCTGTCATTCTGACCCCGCCAAAGGCGGGGGAAGAATCTCATATTTTTTCTTTTTAGATGCTTCACTGCGTTCAGCATGACACTATTCATCCATTTTTTTCATTTTCAAGATTCTGACTTATATTAGTTACCGTTTTAAAATCTAATTGTTCCTGAGACCCTGGTAGTATTAGCCAGAGCCACATTCTGACTGGCTGGGACATAAGCGAAATCTATTCTCAAAAGGCTGATTCTCAATCCAAACCCGAAAGTAGCAGTCTTTATATCCCCAATCTTATCATAGATGTAACCTGCTCTCAGAGCTATATAATTAGCATACCAGTATTCCATCCCCCCATTTTTCACTGCCTGTTCCATCATCTTACCTACATCTCCACCCACATCCACTAATTCCTTATTTAGTTCTCCAACTAAAGTGAGCTTATTATAGGGTGTATCGAAAAGCTTATAAGCAAACCCCAAGGCTAAATTCCTGGGCAGAGGGTCAGCTTGATCCCTGTCTATATAAGAAACATCCGGTCCCAGATTTGTAACCGCCGCACCTAAGGTTAGCCTTTTAAAAGGAGTTTTATAAATGAGCCCGGCATCAATAGCAAATGATGAACCGGTGCCACTTCCCCTCTCTTTACCTGCTCCCTGTTCTGAAAGATGACTGTAGATGAATTTTGCACCCAGACCTAAGGATAATCTCTTTCCCATCTTTGTCCCATAGGAAAGGGTTATAGCCGCCTCATATGGATTTATTTCACCTATAATTTCAGGACCACCTTCTGCAGTTCTGGGAATTGCGCCATAGGAGATGAAGGTTATGTTTCCACCAATTGTTCCCCAGTTCTCAGTGTTCTGAACATAGGACAGGTATTCATAATAAACATCTTCAGCTAACTCTGGCAAAAGGTTAGCGTGCATAAAAGTAAGCTCCCTTTTGGCATGGGCATAGATCACCGCTCTATTATCTGTGCCAAAGAAGATATCTTTATCTTTATAGATAATGGTATGGGCCGTAGCTCTTTCTAAGTCAGCATGATAATATTTTCCCCAGTTCTCTCCGTCAAATCTCAAAGTCCCGAATTCAGTTCCTATAAAAAGATTATCCCCACCTGCCATAGTTATAGAAAGTATCTGGCTTCCCAGGGAATTGGCATACACATAAAGCTTTTGCCCTGGTTTCAACTCGTTGGTTGACAGGTGATTGTACTCCATAATCTTCCCAGCGAGATCCTCGACCCTCTCTCTATCTTTGTAAGGTAAAAACTTTTCCGTCACTTCTTCAACTGCTTTCTCATTTTTTACTTCATATTTCTTATATCCATATCTTTTCCATTTTCCATCTTCAAATTTTAGGAAACCTGTTTCAGTCCCGACCAACAGGCTCCCTTTCCGATCAAAAGTCAGGCAGGTTACCTTACCTTCTAAGGCTAAACTGTAATCTATTTTTAAAGGCTGTGAGATGGAAGAAACCTGTTCCTTGGTTATGTAATTCATTTCCTCAATCCTTTTATATACCATCTCCAGTTTCCCTTCATCCTCACGGTCTAAAAACTTCTTCATCTCCTGGCTTAATTCATCTGGTGATTTAACACTCAACATATAATAGGGAATAAAAAGAGTCCCATCGAACTTCATAAGCTCCTTTGAGCTGGCAGCCCAGACCTCCTTATCATTTCTTGCC
>JAZDLB010000121.1:0-2030 GCA_043802565.1 Candidatus Zixiibacteriota bacterium
TCTCTTTTTCAGATTTCAGGATGTTCCAGATATTTTCATATAAGCCCAGTGGATATTTCGACTTCTTCAATCCGAATCGTTTATCTCTTTTCCGAATTAGATTATAACAATCTCTGATTTTTTCAGATGAGGAAAGAGGAATTACCTGCACACCTTTTTTCTCTGCTTGGATTGCCCCCCGTTTAGCTTTATGCACTGGGTTATTAACGTATTTAGATAAATCCAGTATATGCGTATATCCTTTAACTGATTTGTATCCATACTCGCTCAAGCTATTTTGGTTTCCAAAAAAATCTATCACCTCTGCGCTGACTACCTTGAGTTCTTTAAACTCATTTTCGATTTTTTCATAAAATCCTTTTTCTTTTTCTGAAGTTAAATTCTTTCCGGGCACAAATCCACCATAGGTGCCAAAAGGCATCGAATATACCCTTTTCAACCTGTATTTATCAGAAAGGATAAAGGGAAACCCGGCAATATAATCACCTTTTTCATCTATACAAACCATAAAAAGAGGGGTAAAATAAACAAAGCTGGAAAACCAGATTTTAGCCCAGGAAGACTTATGATAAAAAGTACTGCAAGGGGAGTTAAAAAGAAGCTCTTCCCACTTTGCCTCATCCAGCTCCCCTAAATAGAGAAGCTTACATTCCATAATTTCCTATTCGCGAATAACCACGATTTTACCAGGACAACTACCTCGCTGGTCATCATACAAAAGAAAAAGGTAAATCCCTGAAGCCACCAGCTTCCCTGCCCGATTCCTCAGATCCCATACCTTACCAATTCCTCCGGATTTTGCCTCTGCCACCCAATCGCCAGCCACAGTATATATCCTGACTCTGGTTTCAAGCGGGACATCAAAAGTAACTTTCTCCTCACCAGCTCTTACGACCACCGGATTAGGATAAGGGTAAACCTGACAGAGATTCTCTGCTGGAACTTTATATTGGTAAGAAGAAAGTCCATTTTCCGTCCCTATCCAAGCTTTGCCTCTTCTATTATCTATCTCTATAAACAAGACCTTATCATCCACTAATTTACTGTTGGTGGTAGTGAATACATAGACAAAGGAATCACGGTCATTTATTACTCCTAAACCATTGATCGTGCCGATCCATTTGTTGTTCATCTCGTCAACTGCTATGCAATTCACCTGGGGACCTAAAGGCTTTATCTCGACTCCTCTGAATCTATTCGAATAGGGATCGTATCTATCTAAGCCTGAATTGGTTCCCACCCAGATATTTTCCCTGAGGTCAACGCTAACTGCTTTGACATCGTTGCCCGAAAGATAACCATCAGTCTGGCTATAATAATGTATGGTGTCGTCCTCTTTATACCGGGGCGTCCCTTTATAATCCAGAAAACCTAAGCCCACATCTCTATGACAGATCCAGAGATGTCCTCCTTCGGTATATAGGGAGTTTATCAGATTGGACTTTATTCTTCTATAAGCCGGATCTGTGGAAAGATAAGATATCCAGAAAGTATCCTGCAGAGCTACCGCACATCTTCCTTCTACTCCTTCCCAGTTAGCCATCCATTTGGTCCCAGCCTCATCCACCACAATATCACTTACTACAGTCTCAAAGGGCTTAGTGGTTGGTCTTAACTCGCTATTGCTCGAATCATACCTGGACCAATTTCCTTGTGAATCTAATTTAAAAAGCCCATCCCCCCAGGAGCCAAACCAGACGTTTCCCTCATAATCTAAAGAGACAGAAGCCATCCAGGGCCAGCGATGAAAAAGGAAATAGAGGGTATCCTGAAACGCAATCCAGCTTGATCCGTCAAAAGAAGAACCCCCTCCAGACCAGTTTGAGCACCAGATCTTACCGCTCTCCTCAATAGCAATCTTGTTGAAGATATTCCCTGGAGGCCCATCTATTTCAAAGTTTGTCCAGGAAGAATCAGCATAAACTGAAATCCCTGACCCTTCGGTTCCTACCCAGATATTTCCAGAGCTATCAATCAATACAGAGTTCAGATTAGCATTCTTCAATCCGGAGATATTTACAACAGACCAG
>JAZDLB010000122.1:0-3306 GCA_043802565.1 Candidatus Zixiibacteriota bacterium
GGATTCTCTTCAGGAAAATAAAAGCTTTGATTTCGAATATACCTTCAAGCAGATAAAAAGAAATCTTGATTATTACGCTAAAGCTGAAGGGATTAAAAGCGAACAATACAAACTAAAAGTCACAGACAAGCCCAGGATAATAGACTTGAAGCTGACTTTCAACTATCCGAAATACACCCAGTTAAAACCTCTGGTAATAGACCAGAACGATGGAACCATCGAAGCATTGGCCGGGACGAAAGTTAAGATAGAAGCAGTTGCCAATAAGGAGCTTTCTAAAGGTGATTTGGTCTTTTCAGATTCAAGTAAATTAGAGATGAAAATCGAAGGCAAAAAAGCTATTAGTGAAATCATGGTAAGAAAGGACGATTCCTATCATCTTGAGGTCGAAGATAAATCTGGATATAAAAATCCAGACCCGATTGAATATAAGATAACCAAAAAAGATGACCAGACTCCAGAAGTGGAAATAATCCAGCCCGGTATGGACTGCGATTTAACGGAGAATATGCAGTTACCTTTACTGGTCAAAGGTTTAGACGATTTTGGATTCACTGGTTTAAAACTGGCCTATCAGGTTATCTCTAATGAAAAAGAAAAAGAATTAAAAAGCTTGAAGCTCCCCTTTGAGGAAAAACTCGAAAGCGAACTTCAATCTGATTATCTCTGGGATTTATCTGATATAGGCCTTATGCCTGGAGACGTAGTTAAATACTGGGTTGAAATCTATGATAATGATAACTTCTCCGGGCCAAAGAAAGGTGTTAGCTCAAGCTACAACCTTCGTCACCCGAGCTTAGAGGAGATCGTAGGAGAGATGGACGAGCAAAGAGAAAACCAACTGTCTAATCTCGAAAAAAATCTATCTGAACAAAAGGAGCTGAAAAAAAACTTAGAGGAGCTCTCTAAAGACCTTTTTAGGCAGAGCCAGCCTCCTGAGGGGAAAGAATCCCAGTTAAGCTGGGAGAAAAGAAAAGAGATGGAATCTCTTTTAGAAAAACAAAAAAGTTTAGCGGAGAATCTCAAGAAATTAGGCGAAGACGTTGGAAAAACCTGCTCTAAAGTCGAGGAAAACCGCTTAGCCTCCTTAGAGCTTTTAGAGAGGATGGCTGAGCTGAGGAAACTTTTCGATGAAGTTGCACCACCAGAGCTCAAAGAGGCTATGAAAAATTTGCAAAAGGCTCTGGAATCTTTAGACCAGGAAAAGATCAAAGAGGCACTCCAGAACCTGAACTTAACCACAGAGGAGCTTATTAAAAGGCTGGACCGAACCATAGCTTTACTTAAAAGGATGAGAATAGAGCAGAAGATGGAGAGTCTGGTAAAATTGGCTGAAAATTTGACCCAGATGCAGAAGGATCTAAACAAAGAAATAGAAAAAGCCAAACCGGAAGAGTTAAGTTCCCTGAAAGATAAAGAAGAAAATCTAAAAAATAGAGCTGAATCTTTAGAGGAAAACTTAAAAGAGCTAAACGATTTGATGCAAAAGACCCCCCTACTTACTCCAGAGGAGATGGAAAAACTTTTAAATTCTGTGGAGAACTCTGGAGTGAAAAATGATATGCAGAATACCAGCCAGAACCTGCAGCAGGGAAAAAAGAAAGAGAGCCTTGAATCTGGAGGGCAGTGTGCCAGTAAATTAAATGACCTTAGCCAGGACTTTAAATCTGCTCTGGAGAAGATGAGACAAGGGGATAAAGAAAAAATCTTGGCGGAGATGCGGAAATCTTTGCAAGACCTTCTCTACCTTTCCAACTCACAGGAAACCCTATTTGAACAGACGAAAAACTTTCAGCCCAGAGAAACCGGTTTGAGACAATTAGCCACTGAGGAACAAAAATTGGTCGAGGGTCTAAATCAAGTGGGAAAAGATTTAAAGGAGCTTTCTCTTAAAACCTATTATATAAATCCAGATTTAGGAAATAAATTAGCTTTAGCTTATACTAATATGCTACAGGCCATTGATAGGTTAGAAGAGCTGGACGGAAACAGATCCTCGGTTTTTCAATTTGAATCGCTCTTTAATCTTAACGAGTCTGCCAAATCGCTTTTAGAAGGGATGGAGAATGTTGAGAAATCCTGTTCTAACTCAGGAGAAGATGTTTTCCAACAGCTTCAGAGTTTCTGCCAGAAACAGGGAGGGATAAATAGCCAGACCTTTGACCTTTCAGGTTTGGGTCAATATACTATGGAACAACAGGCTGGTTTAGCCCGGTTAGCCGCAGAACAGGAGGCTTTAAAGAAGGGCTTAGAGGAGCTTAATCGGGAGTTAGGAAACCGCTCTCAGATTCTGGGTAGCTTAGAAGACATTGCTAAGGAGATGGAAAAAGTAGTAGCTGATTTAGAAAAGCTAAATGTAGACCGGAATACCATAGATAGACAGAAGAAAATCCTCTCCCGGCTTTTAGATTCTGAAAAATCTTTAGTCAAAAGAGACTACTCTGAGAAAAGAAAAGCTGAAATTGGTGAAGAGATAATCAGGAAGAGTCCTTCTCAATTACCTCTGGACATAGGAGCACTAAATCAGAAGGAGAAAGAAAGGGCTCAAAGACTTTCCACTGAGACCTATCCCAAAGAATATGAGAAGGCGATCAAAGAGTATTTCAAAGCTTTATCTGAACAGGAGAGAAAATAGTCTGAAAGTTAAATTTGTGTGGGAATTCCTGCGCCTTTGACGGAGTCTTGATGACAATTCCCACACAAACGATCAGATAAACGAGTTTTTCTATCTATAGTATATGTTAAAAATAATTTTTCTTACTTTTTTTTGTTTTCTCCTCTTTTTATCTTTTTCTTACCCCCAGGATAAAGGAGCTTTCAACCGAGACTTAGACTTAGCTCAAAACCTGATTGGAGCGGGGAGATCTTCTGAGGCTGTAGAAATACTGGAAAAGTTAAGAAAACTTTCCCCTGAAAACCAGCAGGTTTTCTCCCTCCTTTCCAGAGCTTACCTGGATACCAAATCTTATCCTGAACTTGAAGAACATCTGAAAAACTGGCTTAAAAAATATCCGCAAAACTGGGCAGTCTGGGCTCAGTTAGGGGACCTCTATCTTAAAATAGAGAAACAACCATTAGCGGATGAATCTTTTGAAAAAGCTTTAAAGGTCGCCCCGGACTCGGTAGAGCCTTATAAAATCATAGCCACTACCTATCTTTTAAACCAGAAACCGGATAAAGCAATCGAGGCCTATAAATCGGGAATCAAAAAATTAGGTAATCAGCCACTTTTACTAAAATCACTGGCTGAGCTGTATGAGATCTCCGGAGACAACGCTTCAGCTCTCGAGTATTATTTCTACTGGG